>CAYUBC010000557.1:0-2889 GCA_964442885.1 uncultured bacterium
GGAGGGGCGCATCACCCTTGACCTGCGTAACGTCACGATTGATTTGCGGCCAGAGAGTGCGCTGACGGCCAATTTCTATCGGCTGCTGAGTAGTGCCCTGCAAAAACCGGCGACGGCTCCCGTCTTAGACGTTAGCTACGCCACGGTTCTGGGCGACTTTGACCTGCAACGGCTGGGCCAGCGAGAACCCCTCTACGGTGATACGCTGGCCCCGTTGCTAGATGCTGAGGGGCAGGCCCAGCTCAGGCGCGATCGCCAGCGCCTGGCCCAGCTCAGTCGGTTGTCTCAGTCGTTGCTAATTCAGGCCGATAGCCCGCCCCAGCAGATTTATCTCTTCAAGGGGCCGTTGACGGCGGTGCAAACCCGCTTTAGTGGGGCGGTGGTAGGCAGCGAAACCTATTTCTTGAGTCGCTTCCTGGGCCAGGGGGCCATTTTTGAGCAGGGACTTTACCTGTCGGGAGCCCGCTTTAACCGAGAGTTGAATATGGTTGGGGCCGACTTCCGCCAGGGGGTGCAGGCTAAAAGCGCCATCTTCTTTGGGCCGGTGCGGTTTGACCAGAGCCGCTTGCGGAACGGGGTGAACCTTCAGGGGGCGGAGTTCAAGGCCAATGCTAACTTCAGTGGAGCGCAGTTGGCGGGCGATCTAAACTTTAGCCGGGTGCAGTGGCAGGGCACCGCAGATTTTGCCCGCACCCTCTGGCAAAATACGGCCTTTTTTCTGCGCGATGCCTTCGCCAAAGCCCTTTTTTTTACCGAAGCCCGGTTTGAAGCCCCGCTAATTTTGCGCCAGGCCCGGTTTGGGGCTCCGGTTAATCTCCGCAACGCCATGCTGGGGCCTGAGGCGGATTTTGGCGATGCCCTATTTCAGTCCGCTGCCTATCTAAACGTGGCTGGTATGGAGTTTAGCGTTGAGCAAACCCGCATTTTGGGCACGCCAGGCCGGATTGGGCAGGCCTTTTCGGTACCCCAACTGCTGGGCAATGAAACCCTACTCCGCAACCTGGAGCGCAACTTTCGGCAGCTCGAGCAAATCAGCGACGCCAACTGCATTGCCTACACCACTGAACGGCTGCGGCTGCAAGACTGGCAACGCCGCCTGGTCGGGGCTGACCTTAACACCGCCTCCCTGTCCACCCTGGTTAAGGTAGGGTTTAAGGAAGCCCAGGCCCAGGCCATTATGGCCCAGCGACAGGATAAACCCTTCCTCAGCATTGACGATGTCCTGAACGTAAAGGGGGTGGATTTGGCCGCCTACGTTAAGGTGCGCGATCGCATCCTCACCCGGCGACAGGTGGCGGTGGGAAGCCGCCTCACCCTGGCTCTGCGCTGGCTAATGCTGGGGGTTTTAATCCTGCTCAGCCACTATGGCACCAGTTTTGGCCTCACCTTTGGGGTGGGGCTGGTGGCCATTCCGCTCTTTGCGCTAATGTTTTGGTTTGTAGACCGCTATCGCCGCCGGGTGCCCACCCCAATTGTGCCACCCCTGGCAGAGGGGTTATGGTTGGGGGGCTGTTGCGGGCTGCTGCTGTTGCTGGGATGCAACAACCTGCTACGGCTGGCCGACTACCCGGCCCTCACCGTGCTCTGCCTGAATGGGCTGATTTTGCCGGTGCCGCTGCTGCTGATTGGGCTGCTCCTCAACCAGGGCCGCTTCCATAACCAAATGGACGAGAGCTACCTGGTTGAAGATGGCAGCATGCGCCAGCTCCGCCTGCTGATTGCCCGACTGCCGGTGATTCCCAAGTTTCCGTTCTTTCGCGATCGCTATACGCCTCTGTTGCTCGACCG
Organism: uncultured bacterium; assembly: GCA_964442885.1. Lineage (GTDB taxonomy): Bacteria > Cyanobacteriota > Cyanobacteriia > Phormidesmidales > Phormidesmidaceae > Nodosilinea. The sequence continues at coordinate 1,789 of CAYUBC010000557.1, forward strand.
CCGCTGGAACTGGCTTAACTACCTGGACTTTAGCCTCAACAACTGGCTCAAATTTGGCTTCAACGATCTGCGCCTGCGCGACCAGAATGTGCCCGGCTTGATTACCGCCCTAGTGTGGTATCAATGGGGGTTGGGGTTGCTCTATGCCGCCCTGCTGCTATGGACCCTCTCTCGCACCATTCCGGGCTTGAATTTGCTGCTGTATTTTTAATCCGCCAGCCCCCTGTTCTTCACCTCTCGCGCCATCGATTCCGCCTGTGCCCCCCTCCCCTACAGCCCAAACCAAAGCCGACCTGCGGCGGCGCTTGCTCAAGGCGCGGCAGAGCATTCCTCCTGAACTTTGGCGGCAGAAGAGCGATCGCCTTTGTGCCCACCTGCTGGCCTGGGACTATTTCCGCTGCTGCCGGGTAATTTTGGCCTACACCAGCTTTCGCCAGGAGCCGGATCTCAGTCCTCTGGCCCAGCACCATGCCGATTGGGGGCTGCCCCGCTGCGTGGGTAAAGGGCTGCACTGGCATCAGTGGTCAGCCCGCAGCCCATGGCCGCTACAACCAGGTGCCTACGGCATTTTAGAGCCCGACCCCCAATCGCCCCTGGTGGAGGCCGACCAGGTGGATTTAATTTTGGTACCGGCGGTAGCCTGCGATGTGCGGGGCTATCGCCTGGGCTACGGGGCAGGCTACTATGACCGCATGCTCAGCCAGCCCCAGTGGCGGGGAATTCCCACCGTGGGGATTGTGTTTGAATACGCCCGACTGCCCAGCCTGCCGAGGGATGGGTGGGATCAACCTCTGGCAGGCATTTGCTCGGAAACTGGGCTCTTTTTAGCGAAATCAAGGGTTTAAGCCATAGCAATCCGTTGTGCTACCGCGTTACCTCCTGGCGCTCTTCCCGCAAATCGTCAATCAACCGAGCTAGCTGGTCGCTGCTGGTGTGATAGACCTCGTTACAGAAGTGGCAGGTGGCTTCGGCACCGTTGTCTTTTTCAATCATGTCTTGCAGTTCGTCTTCGCCCAGCATCTTGAGGGCACCTAACATGCGGTCAAAGGAGCAGGGGCAGTAAAACTGCACCAGCTGGGTTTCGGGCAAAATCTCCATGCC
>CAYUBC010000558.1:0-2877 GCA_964442885.1 uncultured bacterium
TGTTGAAGCTGAGGAAGTGGTCGTTCAGCGCCTGGGGGCCGTACTTTTTCAGCATAGTGTGCTCAAAAAGTTTGCCGATTTGCTCCGTTTCGCCCTTGAGCATGGTGGTTTGGTTGGCAATGCCGATGCGCTCCAGATCCATATCAGGGTCAAACCCGGCGGAGCAGGCTTGGCCAAACTGAGCCATGAACTCCTCTCGGTTGCCGCTGTTGAGAATGTAGTCGGCCACGTACTCAGCCTGTTGCAGGTTCAGCACCACCAGATATTTACCCGCAAAGGAACTGGTAGCCACCGTTTCTTCGTGGTTATATTTGCCGTGAATGATGGAGGTGTGGTCTTTTTTCTTGTGCTTCTCGACCGTGTTCCACACCTTAGAGACCCAGGGGCAGGTGGTATCCACAATGGTGCAGCCCTTGTCGTTGAGTAGCTGCATTTCCTGCACACTGGCCCCAAAGGCGGGCAAAATCACCACGTCGCCCTGGCCCACCACAGAGAAGTTCTTTTCCCCGTTGAGAACCTCAATAAAGGCCACATTCATGTCCTTCAGCCGCTGGTTAACGCTGGGGTTGTGAATGATTTCGTTGGTAATCCAAATCCGCTCGGTGGGGAAGTGCTGGCGAGTTTCGTAGGCCATAGCCACTGCCCGCTCCACCCCCCAGCAAAACCCAAAGGCTTCAGCCAGTTTGATGGTGACATTGCCGCGGGTGAGGGTGTAGTGGCGATCGCGAATTTCCTGAATCAGCCCGCTGTTATACTCGGTCTGCATCTGGCCAGCCACATCATCCCCGTGGCCAAAGCCCTGGCGAAAATACTTGTCTGAATGGTGCAGCGAACGCTTGAAGGCTTTGGTATCCATCGGTTTTTACGAATGTGTGATACCTTACCTAGAATAACGGGTCACGGCCAGGGTTTTGGTACCCATTGCCCAAGAAATTTCAATGGTTATCGCCAAAAGGAAAACAGAACCCCAGTTTCCAGGCCATTCCATCACCCTTTCCCTGCGTCGGCCAGTTCACCGCTGCCAGCCCCAGGGATACCTTGAGGCTGGCTCGAAGAGGCCAGCGGAGTCTGGGGTGCGGGGTGGGAGGTGGCGGAGGGCGAGATCCGGCAGACCCTACCTCAACCCTGCACCGTGAGTCACATCAGTCTCTTTATACCAGCCCAGGTGAATTGTAGAGACCCAGGCTACCCGTCTACTGGTGCAAAAACTGTGTAATAGCTATAACTGCTAAACCCATATCGACTGCCACCTGGCATTGGCGCTTATCGTCTGAAATGAGCGGCTTGGACAAGCCCTGGGCCAGGGCGATAGAGAGAGAGTCATAAACTGGCAGGCGGTTTTGAATCCCGATCGTGAGGGCTTCGGTCAGCAACGTTCGGCTTGGGACAATTTGGAGTGGTAGGGCTACAAGATCGTGAGTTAGCTGGGTCGCTTCAACGGCTGGTAAGCCATGAAAACAGGCGTGTTTCCAAAAAACGTTGGTGCATTCGACCAGACACATTTCTGGCACCAAGACTTCGTAGAGCGCAGGAACATTTGTAAAGAACTTTTCGGCTTGTGGGGTGTGTGCTTGAGTGATAAAAAGCTGGCACAGAACACTGGCATCGACCACGTATTGCTCGGCCATTAGCGGTCTCGATCAGCGCGGAGCATTTCAACTACTGTGGGTGCATCGGGCGGCGGGGTCCAACGGTGGCGGGCGATGGAGGCTAGGGTTTCGTAAATGGGGGGTTGTGCAGAGGAAGCTAGCACTAAGTACTGTGCTATGCGCTTATCTACAATCTGAGCAATCATTTGCTGAAGCTCGTCAAGGGTCATGGTGGAGAGGTTGGGTGATGGCATAGAACCTTCTGAACACTCATTCTAATCTTAACTTCTATTCCCACGGCCCTTACCCCTCCACCCCTCCACCTCTCCACCCACTATCCCGCTCTGACCAGCCCACCCCCACCAGCCCCGCCGCCCGCCCGAGGGATGACTCGAAGGGGCCAGCGGGGTCTGGGGTGCGGGGTGCGGGGGGAGAGGTTGCAGAGGGCGCGATCGCTGTCGATGGCTTGGCCGTACTTCAGGCTGAGCGGTTGTACTATTGGTTACCACTAGGATGCGGCTAGTCTCAAACTAGCCACTAGAGGTAGCTCTAGTAGATCTGAGCCCAGCAATCGCTTGGAGAAAAATAGAATTTCAAGGTTCTCAACTTCGCCAGAATTGGGGTTGAGGCGGGCTACCATTTCGTCGCCAATTTCTTCAGCTTCTTGCTCAGGATAGGGGAGACATTTGGCGATATAGAGAATATCGCCAACCTTGTCGTACCGGAAGGTTAGTTTTTCTGTCATGGTGCCTTGCCTCCAGCTAGATTACGGGCCGTGTACGCGGTGATAATCCAGTGTCGTGGGATGCTGTCTTCGCTAACGGTTACCACCACCCTATGCCGCCCGGTGCGGATTGATGAGAACTATTTTGAAAACAGAAGGGCCGACCTGTCTCGTTCACTCTGGCGGATCTGGTCAGGACTGGCCAGAGTTTCTTTGAGCTGTTCTAGATAGTCGGGTAGGGTACCTGGGTGGGTGACGGCAATGTGCTGTTCTCGTTCGGGGGATAGCTCAACAGTTGCGTTCAGGTGAGGGCAGGGAAAAGTGACGAGTCATGGAAATTATCGTAGCGCCGTGCGAAGAATCTGAGTTTAGCTCCTCCTGCTACTCATCCACCCATCCATCTCCTCACTTCGCTCCGGCCAGCTCACCCCCACCATCGCCACGGCCTGCCCAAGGTATAACTCGAAGCTTGATAAGTCATAATGGTGTCAACGGCTTAGGTAAGGATACGATTCCTGTCTAGGTGTTATTTAGTTGCCAGATAAAAGCTTAGCCGTCGAGACA
>CAYUBC010000559.1:0-2870 GCA_964442885.1 uncultured bacterium
CTGCTGCGCTGGCGACAGGTGGATTAAGGGGATACCTACAACCCGATCTCCGAGGTCTCGCAGACCTCGGAGATCTTTCTCAACCCTATGGATGCATTGCTGCGCGAATGCACCACCCCTACCAACTGCGCGGGGTGAATTCCCCATCGTTCAAAATCACCACACTGTCTCCCGACTGGGCCAGCACAAACAATCCCTGGCGATAGGCATAGCGCGCCACCGAGTCAGGCACTACCATCCCGGCTACCGCTCCCATAGCTCGCACATCGGCATAGCGGGGCATCAGCCGCTTGAACTTGTTCAGCCGCTCCAGGTGCTCGTTTACGTGGGCTTCCGTCAGCTTGCTCTTGACTTCCACCACCACGGCATCGGTAGTGTTGACCACAAGGAGGTCAATTTCAATGCCTTCCCCACCGCGCTGCACCGATACACCTTCGTGGAATTCGTGTACCGCAATGCCCCGCTCTTGAAACAGACGCACCACCGCAGGACGCACCTGCCACTCCACAAATTCCCCCAGGCGATTGCCCAGTTTACCCAGTTGCTCGTTGAGGTGCTGGTTTTGTTGCTTAATCAAGCGCTGGGTGGCTTCCAGCCGCTGATCCGCTTCCTGAGAACGGCGATCGGTTTCCAGGAAGCGCCGATCGGTTTCTTGAAATAGGCGTTCAGTTTCTTTTTGGGCTTCCGCTAGCTCGCCCAACAAGCGCCAGACCTCGTCTGCAGTAGTGGCCATGTTATCTAACAAGTACCAGGGTACTTCCATGCTAGCACTGGCTCTCGACCAAAGCCCTACCTGACTGGTACTGCTACGCGGAGTTCAAAATGCAAAATTCAAAAGTGAGAAAACCCTAGGGCATTGGTGTTTTAAGCGTCCTGAACGGCAGGCTTATTTCTGCCGTAGTGTACTGGGTGCTGGAAGATAGGAGCTAGAAGCCAGGAGTGCCGCTACGCCCTGATCCTGACTCCTGACTCCTGACTCCTGACCTTCCGCTTTAAGCCGGTTAAAACTTCTTCTGGAGAGTCTCAACTTTTTCAGCAATGGTGGGGTCGTAGAGGCGCAGGTAGTTCCAGTAGCCGCCAAATACCGAGCGAATGTAGCCCTTTGTTTCCGGGAAAGGGATCTTCTCGGCAAAGTCATCGGCATCCTGGTAGCCGCCTCTGCTAATCCACTTGGCGACGTTGCCAGGGCCAGCGTTGTAGCTGGCGACGGCAAAGAGAGAATGGTTGTCGTACTCGGAGTGGGTATAGTCCAAATACCAGGTACCCAGTTTGATGCTGTCGTGGGGATTGGTCAGGTCGTAGGTATCCAGACCGGCTTTGTCTTTAATCCACTTGGCGGTGTCGGGCATGACCTGCATTAGCCCGGTAGCCCCCACCCCCGACTGAATCGCTGGCATAAACCGCGACTCCTGGCGAATTAGCGCCACTACTAGCAAGGGGTTGAGCTGGCGCTGGGCCGACCAATCCAGCACCAACTCGGCGTAGGGAAAGGGGTAGACTCCGTGCCAGTAGTCGGGCCGCTGCTTGAGCTCGGCGTAGATGGTCAGTTCCTCTGGATCATCCAGGGCAGAGAGGCTATCTACCTGATAAATACCGTCCAAGAAATCACCGCTGCCCTGGCGCATCAGGCCATCCACAAACCGTTCTTCCACAGAGGGATCCTGGCGATTAACAAATTCGGTCTGCCAGCGCTCCCAGGCGGTGTGATCTTGCCCCAGCAAATAAAGCTCTTGCAGGGTTTCTGACCCAGTCGGCAGGGGGGTGCGGCGACTCAGCGGGGCCACCTTGGGTGCCTTAAAGCGCACTGTCTTAAAGTCTCCCACGTCCCAGCCTAGGGCCACGGCGGCCCGCCAGGCGTAGTAAGACTCTGGATGGGTGCCAATTACCTGCTCCAGCACCGACTGGGCCACGTCAGCCTGGCCCAGTTGGCGCGCCCACTGCCCCGCCCAAAATCCTGCCTCGGCCGCCAGCTCGCTGTCGGGGCTATGCTTCAAAACGTCGCGGCTCCAGCTTACGGCCATGGTCAAGTCGCCCTGCTCAGCAGCATTACGGGCATTGTTTAAGCGAATTTCTGCCGCTGCATCGGAGTCGCTGTAGGTCTTTAAGATGGTTTCCCGCGTAGCCTGGGCTGAGTCAGCACTGTTGAGTTCGTCCAGGTGCTCGGCCTTCATCAGCATGGCTTCCCCCGCCCGCTCTGGGAAGCGGTTAATCACCTGATCCAGCACCCCCAGGGCCTGGGCATCGGGCAGGCTAAGGGTCAGCCGCAGCAGGCCGGTGGCGGTTTCGGGGGCATCGGGAAACTGCTGGTCAAGCTGGTTGAACAGGGCAATGGCCTGCTCTCGCTGCTGGCCAATTTGTAACCCCCGCGCCGCCCGATAGAGGTTGCGGGGAGAAGGAGGAGCCTTGGCATAGGCCGGGCCAGCGGAGGCATACACGTCTCGTCGCCAGAAGCCAAAGCCAACGGTTTGCCAGTCCTCAGGCCGGAGCTGATCGGCAAACTCATTCTTTAGCCGCAGCAGGGCATTACCAGCAGCAGGGTGGTGTAACCCGGCCTTAGCCATAATCATTAGCAGAGGCAGGGCATCGGCCCGGTGGGGATTTTCGGTCAGGCGTTGGTGAGCTACCTCCACCGCCTTAGGATGGTCAGGAAAGCGCTCTAGGAGCGTGTCCCAATGGGTAGGCTTCTGCTGGCCTAGTTCGTAGAGCAAAGGGGCGATGGCCGGGTCTTCCCCGTACTCATCTAATAGACGCTGCTGGGTTTGCTGGGCGGCTTCGGGCTGGCTGGCCGCCCGCTGGGCCTGGGCCAAGGCCAGCAAAATGTAGGGAGCCATTTCCGGATAGTCAGCCTCTAGCCCCTGCAACAGCGGGAT
>CAYUBC010000560.1:0-2863 GCA_964442885.1 uncultured bacterium
AGAGGGGGACTGAGGGGGTGAGGGCCAAGATGTGTATACACAGGAGCCCGCTCTGGGAGAGGGATTTAGGGTGAGGGCAAAGGTCATAACGGAATATTTCGCCAACAGCAGCAGCCCTGGCGGAACCAACAACGTTTACTGCTGTTGGGTTTCACTTCGTTGTACCCAACCTACCCGAACTCGCCTGCTGCCTGCTGCCTTCCACCTGGACAAAATATCGTGACATGGGGGCTCAAGGGGCTGGTTTTCGCTCAAGATAGAAGCTGAGGGAATCAAGGAGACATCTATTGTGGTAGCCCCAGCCATTCAGCCGAACAACACCGTTAGCCCCTACGAGGCCAAGACCCAGGCGATCGCCAATGCCCTGCTGCTCGCCACCCGCGAGAAGAAAAACCTGTTTGCCCAAATGCGCGACCAGATGCGCTGGGACGACAAAATTATGGACTTTGCGATGGGCAACCCCGGCCTCAAGGTGCAGTTGTTTCGGTTTATTGATGCCCTGCCCGCCCTGCGCAGCAAGCCCGAAATTGCCCGGCACCTGCAAGAGTACCTGGCGGTGGAGGAGGTAGAACTGCCCGGTGCCCTGAAGGGGTTGCTGAACTTCACCAATCCAGACTCGGTGCCGGGGCAACTGGCCGCCACCACCGTGGCTCCAGCGGTGGAAACCCTGGCCTATCGCTACATTTCCGGCGACACCATCGACAAGGCCATCAAAGCCATTGAGCGCCTGCGGAAAGACAAGCTCACCTTCACGATGGATTTGCTGGGCGAAGCGGTGATTACCGAGGTGGAGGCCCAGGCGTACTTGCAGCGCTACCTGGATTTAATGGAGCAGCTTGCCCAGGCGGCCCAAACCTGGAAACCCGTGGAGGCCATTGACCTGGCCGATGGCCAGCCCCTACCCAAGGTGCAGGTATCCGTTAAGCTGACGGCGTTTTACTCCCAGTTTGACCCCCTGGATGCCGAGGGCAGCCGCGCCAAGGTCAGCGAACACATTCGCACCCTGCTGCGCCGCGCCCAGGAACTCGGTGTGGCCGTCCACTTTGACATGGAGCAGTACCGCTACAAGGCGCTTACCCTGGCCATTCTTAAGGATATTTTGATGGAGGCCGAGTTCCGCCAGCGCAGTGACCTCGGCGTAACCCTGCAAGCCTACCTGCGCGACAGCTACGACGACTTAAAGGCGCTCATTCTCTGGGCCAAAAACCGGGGTACCCCGGTCACCGTGCGCCTGGTCAAGGGAGCCTACTGGGATCAGGAAACCATCACCGCCCGACAAAACGGTTGGCCCAGCCCGGTCTATAGCCAGAAGGTGTCTACCGATGCCAACTTTGAGCGCATGACCCGGCTGCTGCTGGAGAACCATCAACACCTCTATGCGGCGATTGGCAGCCACAATGTGCGATCGCAAGCCCACGCCATGGCCATTGCCGAAGAACTGGCCATCCCCCGCCGCCATATTGAGCTACAGGTGCTCTACGGCATGGCCGACAAACTGGCCAGAACCCTGGCCGAGAAAGGCTTTCGCGTCCGAGTTTACGCCCCCTTTGGGGAACTGATTCCCGGCATGTCTTACCTGATTCGGCGGCTGCTGGAAAATACCGCCAACAGCTCTTTTCTAAAGCAGAGCCAGCAGGAGGTGCCGGTGGAGCAACTGCTGGCGGCCCCAGAGTTTGCCCCAGAGGATCAGGTCGAGGCCGGGTCGGCCCAGGCCCCCTTTGCCAATGCGCCGGATACCGACTTTGCCCTGGCCACCCGACGGGCTGAAGCCAGCGAAGCGCTCAGGGCTGTGTATGGGCAACTGGGGCGGCGCTATAACCCGATTATTAATGGCAAGGCGGTTAGCACCGAGGCGACGGTGGATTCGGTGAATCCCTCCCAGCCTTCGGAGATAGTGGGGCTGGTGGGGTTGGCCAGTCAGGCGCAGGCAGAAGCGGCGATCGCGGCGGCGAAGGCGGCCTTTCCGGCCTGGGCGGCGACGCCAGCCTCGCAACGGGCGGCCATTCTGCGTCGGGCAGCGGAGATTATGGAAGCCCGCCGTCACGAACTCAACGCCTGGATGGTCTACGAGGTGGGCAAGCCCCTGGGCCAGGCCGACCCAGAAGTTTCTGAGGCGATTGATTTTTGCCGCTACTACGCCGACGAAATGGAGCGGCTAGACCAGGGCCATGCCTACGACTATCCGGGGGAAACCAACCGCTATCGCTATTTCCCTCGCGGCATTGCGGTGGTGATTTCGCCCTGGAACTTCCCCCTGGCCATTGCCACAGGGATGACTGTTGCCGCCCTGGTGACGGGCAACTGCACCCTGCTCAAGCCCGCCGAAAACTCAGCGGTAATTGCCGCCAAACTGGCCGAAATCCTGATCAAAGCGGGGATGCCCCCTGGTGTATTCCAGTACCTCCCGGCCAAGGGTTCGACCGTGGGAGCCCACCTGGTGCAGCATCCCGATGTTCACATGATTGCCTTTACCGGCTCCCGCCAGGTGGGTTGCCGCATCTACGCCGAAGCCGCCCAGTGGCGACCGGGCCAGCGCCACCTGAAGCGGGTGGTGGCGGAAATGGGCGGCAAAAACGCCATTATTATCGACGAAAGCGCCGACCTCGACCAGGCCGTGCAGGGGGTAGTGTATTCGGCCTTTGGCTACAGCGGCCAGAAGTGTTCGGCCTGCTCCCGCGCCATTGTGGTGGCCTCGGTGTACGACACCTTTGTGCATCGTCTGGTGGAAGCCACCCGCTCCCTGAATGTGGGCGATGCCACCAAACCCAGCACCAAAGTCGGCCCGGTGATTGACGCCAACGCCCAGGCCAAAATTAAGGAGTACATCGAAACGGGCAAGGCCGAGGCTACCCTGTCCCTGGCC
>CAYUBC010000561.1:0-2862 GCA_964442885.1 uncultured bacterium
GTTTGGCGCTGTGGATCTGTATTTGGGAGCTAGCCAGCCCGCCGTAGCGGGACGGGGTGGAGACAGTCTGGAAGCCGAGGACGCCAGAGAACACGGCGGCGGCCATGTGATTGCTGACCTCATCGCCGGACGGAGCATCTATCTTCAGGCCACGGGCCATGCCACAGATTGCTACCCCCGCCCGTCTCTAGATACCACCATTACCCGCGACACGATTAATCAGTTCTACCTATTCAACCCCCGTTGCTTATACCAAAACTTTATCGTGGGAGTAAATGGCGGCGATCGCCCCCTCTCTACCTACCTTGGGCCGCTCCAGCCGCGCCTGGGTAATGCGGTCTACGCTAGCCCGGGTGCCCTATCTCCCCTACTCAACGACCCTGATCTAGAAGCCATCGGCATTGGCAGTCGTATTTTTCTGGGCGGTGGCATTGGCTACATTGCCTGGGAAGGTACACAGCACTTTCCCCTGCAGCGGCGGTTGCCCAACCGTACCCCCATTGGCCCTGCCGCCACCGTCGCCCTGATTGGCGATGCCAAGCTGATGCAGCCCAAGTGGGTACGAGGTTGCTACTTCAAGGGCTATGGCCCATCGCTGATGCTAGGCGTAGCCGTACCGATTCCTATCCTCAATGAGGAAATTGCGGCCTACTGCGCCGTGCAGGATGGTGACATTGTGGCACCCGTAATGGATTTCTCCATTCCCCGGCGGGTGCGGCCTACCTTTGGGCTGGTTAGCTATGCCCAGCTCAAATCTGGTTCGATCACCATCGACGGGCAGGCTGTACGCACGGCCCCCCTGGCCAGCCTATATCTGGCTCGTCAGGCACAGTTGGAACTGAAACAATGGATAGAGTCTGGTCAGTTTGAACTGACTACTCCAGTGGCGGCACTGCCTCACGATCGGGCATTTTTGCCCCAGGATGGCCTGAGTTAGTGACATAAGCCATGTATCTCACTACCCTACTCCCCTTGGGTTGCCGCAAAAAAAGCCAGGAAATCCTCTGCGGATAGTGGATAGGAGAAGTACCAGCCCTGCGCTTTAAGAATTCCGACCGCCCGTAAAGCCGCAAGCTGGTCTGAGGATTCTACGCCTTCCGCAATAACGTCAATGCTACTTTCCCGTATCATAGCGGCCAGTCGAATCAACGTTTCGTTCTGCTGGTCTGCCGTCAAACAATCATGCACAAAGCTTTTATCTAATTTCAAAATATCAACTCTGAGCTGGGCAAACATAATCAACTTGGCGGCAGTAATACCAATATCATCGAGGGCAATCCGCACTTGATAGGGACGCTGATTGAGGCCATCTATCCCTAGCTTATCGGGTATACCTCGCTCAGTAATTTCAAAGACTATTTTTTCACTAATTTCAATTAGCCCCGACTTAAACATGGCATACTCAAGCCCGCCTCGGCCCAACAGTTCGGGGGGAATATTAATGCTTATAGAAACATCATCCTTAGTGCTGCGCAGCCAGGGGCCTAATTCCTGAGCTACGGTTTCAATTACCCAGTAGGTAAGAATGCCAGAGGAGGGCGTATTTTCGATGTCGTTAATAAATTCTGAGGGCAGGCGCTCTTCACCCTGGTGATGCCAGCGTAAAAGTGCTTCAGCACCAACACAACGCCCTTCGTCAATGAGCATGATGGGTTGATATTCTAAGTAGAAATCACCATTGGCGAGTGCATTCCGAAGCACGATGGGATCGATCATAGCGAGTCCATAGATGATTGGTGAAATCTACCTATAGACTATCCCTCACTCTGTTCCTTCCCGACAATGGGCTTTTTAGGCCGTAGGCTACCCTGCACACTGCTAGGGCGGCGCTCCGGAGCACCTGCCGGGCGGCGGCTAGGCATGGATGAGCGATTACCAACAGGGCGACGGCCACCAGGGCCACGTCGATTACCACCCTTGGGGCGTTTCTTAGGCGGCACAATGCCAACCATAGAGCCTTCCTGCATAACCAGGATTTTGGCATCGCGCTTGACCGTGAATTCCCAAAAATAGCCCACGGTGCGACCTTCAATGGTGCCCTGAAGCATCAGCTTGAAGGATTTGGGTACCCCTGGCGATCGCTTCACCCCTTGCAGAATTTTGACGGTAATCAACTGCTCTTCAGGAGAATATTTAACGACCTCACCCCGAATTGAGAAAAAGTTATCGTCTACAGCGGGCAAATCGTCGGGTAGTACAACAGACCTAGGGGTTGCGTCAGCCTCAGAGTTAGCCTCAGAGTCAGCCCCCGGCGAGTCTAAAACAGAGGCCGCATCAACGGGAGATTCATCCTCAGAGTCAGCATTCGGCGAGTCTGAAACGGAAGCTGCATCAACGGGAGACTCACCGGGCAGCCCAAGGGTTTCTGGTTCCCAAACCCCAACAATTTGCAAATGCAGAGCCTGATCGTCATCGGTCACCATCTCCCGGCGGGTGCGCGGGTAAACCACCCAGAGGTGCGGGGTAGTCAGGTCGATATGCTTCTTAACCAGGCTGGTAATTCGCCCTAGTAAGACAGCGTCAATGACATGACCATCTTCGGTAGTGAGGTTACCCCGATTCAACTGGTCGGCCTCGGTAGGCTCATAGGTGCCCCGCACCAGGCCAATGGCTCGATACTGCATGGGCTCACTAGGAGGCGCAATGGGCAGGTGACGAGGGTTAGGGGCCACCTCTACGGCCTCTGCCGGGCTGACATTGGCGCTACTAGGGTCATTCCCGTTCATCGCAGGAGCACTAGGGGCGGTGTCTGTGTCGCCAGTTGGGGCGCTAGTTGGGGCACTAGTTGGGACACTGTCAGGCAATGGCCTAAGGGCCGCCGTGGGTTTTGCCGCCTTGGGCGGGGTGGGACGGACCGGGCGG
>CAYUBC010000562.1:0-2846 GCA_964442885.1 uncultured bacterium
CAACTCCTATCGCTTTAAAAAACGGCTGGAGCGAGGCCGCATCTACGCCCGCGAAGGGCATATTTTGAGCCTGGAATACAAGGGTTCTAAGGTAACGGCCCTGGTGCAGGGCACCGCCGAAGAGCCTTACAAACTGTCGATCTGGCTGGATGCCTTTACCGACGAAGACTGGAACTACGTGATTGATTCCCTCTCCGAGCAAGCTATCTATTCCGCCCAATTGCTGGCGGGGGAAATGCCTGCCGACATTGAGTCGGTGTTTACTGCCAATGGCCTCAGCCTGTATCCCTTTAACTTGACGGAGGTGCATTCTAAATGCAGTTGCCCGGATCCCAAAAACCCCTGCAAGCACATTGCAGCGGTGTACTATCAACTGGGGGATTTCTTTAGAGAAGACCCCTTCGTTCTGTTTCAACTGCGAGGACGCAGCCGCGACAGCATTTTAGAGGCCCTGCGCCAGAAACGACAAACCAGCGCCCCAACTCTACCGGAGGCCGATGCCCCTAACCGCGAGGCCGATGCCCCTACAAATCCTGTTCCTGCACATCAGCCTGCGGTGAGTTTGGACCTAGACCATTTTTGGGGATATGAGCAGCCTTTAGACGCTGACCTGGTGGTGATTACCCCGTCGGATACCACCGTTTTAGATGTGTTGGGCAAACTGCCCCTCCCCCCGGAAGATGCCCCTGTCGTTATGGCCCATCTGAAGGACATTTACCAGGTGGTGGGCCAGCAGGCGATGATGCAGGCTCTAAGTTAGCTAAGCCGAGCGGGTCAGCGCCATGAGCCGCTTTAGCCCGTTCCAGCCAATTAGAGTGTAGCCAGCGGCTAGCAGCAGGCTGGTGATTGAGGTTCTGAAGGCTGATTTGCGAGCTTCGGTTTTCACTCGGCGCTCAGCTTCAGCGCGGCGTGTGCCAATTTCGCTCTGAATTTGTTCCTTAGCCTGGTTGGCACGCTGCTGCAAAAATTGATTTAACCCCTCAGGGTCGTCCTGGAATTGCTGAATATCCTGGGGCAGTTGGCCGCTCTGGATTGCCTGGGTGAGTAGTTCTTCGTTTTCAAGAACAGCGCTGAGCTGGGTTTGCTGCTGACTCAGTTCGGTAGAGAGCCGTTGCTCTAGCTCCGTTGACGCCTGGGTGGCTTCGTCATTCACCTGCTTTAGGGCCGACTGGCTAGAGAGGCGCACCGCATTCAGGTGAAGCAGCGCCAGCAACAAATACACCAGACCCAAGAAACTGGCCAGCGCACAGATCCAAAACCGTAAATCAACCGCCAAACTCTTTGAAGTACTTTCTCGTCCAACGTTACTCTCAATCCAAAAGCCCGTTAGCAAAAGGGCAATACCCACCATGGGCACAATGCCCCGATCCACCAATTGGGTGGTAGCGGCCAGTTGCCATTGAGTGTTGGTCAAGTTGAGAGGAATAAACAAGATCAAATAGTCAAGCAGGGCCGAAATAACCGCTACAAGACCGGCGGCTTTGAGGGCAATTGCCGCCAGGGGAGAGGGCAGTGCCCTGGTAACTGCTGGTTCAGAGGTCATAAATTTGCCAGTTTCTACAGATAACCATTCTGCCCTGACAGGGTCAGGGAACCACAATATTGCCACAAAAGATCGTTTTAGAACGGGGTGCTCTGGGAAAAACCAGGAACCCCTCAGTCTGCTTCAAACCAGTCGGCCCCTCCGGGTAAGGTAGCTAAAACCTGATTTAGCTCAGCCAGCAATACCTTGCGAGGAGTGATGTGGGTGATGCCCAGCAGTTGATGGATTAAGGCCAGGAGTTGGTTGCGGTCGAGCCGTTGAGATAGTTGCTGAGGCTTCAGCCTACCTTCCAGAGTTTCTAAACTGGCTGGGAGCATCGCTTCCTCTAGTGCCTCTTCCAGGTAAGCGGCCCATTCGTTGGGCTTGATGTAGTAGCTAGTGCGATTAGCTTTTTGATTGAGTTTGCTAATTTGCAATACCGAGTCAGAAATAGACACCACCCAGGAATGGGTAAGGCGCTGCTCAATCTGGTTTTTGATTAAGTGAACTAAAAGCCGCACCAGAAAAGACTCAATATTTCTCAGAATCGCTTGCTTACCCATGTCCTCCAGCTCATCCACCAGCGCCAGCGCCTCGTTGTAATGCCCTTCGAGAATCCGTTCTCTAAGCTCTGCTAGTTCTTGGGTCATGCTGAGTTTACCTGTCTAGTTAGAACGGGTATCTGTGCTTATCTACTCTAACCAGGAATCGTGGGTCGCTGCTGAAAGCCCTCAATGGCGCTGGGCAGGGTGAAATAGATATGTTCTGCCCCAACCCGCTCCAGTAGCCCAGAGCGTTGTAGTTGAGCATAGAGGTCTTGTTTGACTCGCGCCAGGGCTAGGGTAATGCCTTGTGCCTGGAGTTCATCGTAAAGTTCCAGCCACATATCAGCGGCGGTAATGTCGATTTCGGCAATGGCTTCCACATTCAGCACTAGCCACTCCACCGGCCAGGACTCGGCTTCAATGGCGGCCAGGGCACGCTGCTTAAAGTCGGTGGCGTTGGCAAAAAACAGCGGCGCATCGTAGCGGTAGATCACCAGGCCGGGAATAGTCGTGGCTCCGGGCCAGTCGGTAATATCGTGCAGACCGGCCAGACCGGGCACCTTGCCCATGACGGCATCGTGGGGGCGGGCAATGCGGGCCAGCAGTTCAATGACGGATAACCCCACAGCAATGGCCACACCCACCAGCAAATCCGTCACCAGGACGCCCAGGGTTGTGGTTAGGGCCAGCCAGTAGTCGCCCCGGCGAAATGCTTTTAGCCGCTTGAATTCGGCCATGTCAATTAGCTTGGTGGCCGCATAAATCACCAACGCTCCCAG
>CAYUBC010000563.1:0-2840 GCA_964442885.1 uncultured bacterium
AGACCTCCAGGATTTCATGGGGGTTGGCCGGGCCATCGGTCAGGTGCTCGGCGGTGCTGACCTGCTGCCCATCGGATACGATCACGTTTTGGCCAGGGCTGATGGGATAGTCTGTGACCACGCCATCTTCCTCAATTACCTTGACCTCTACGGTTTCGTCGTCGCTGTAAACCACCTGGGCCGTGCCAGGTCGGCGGGCCAAGACGCAGGCTTCCTTGGGTTTACGGGCCTCTAGCAGTTCTTCAATCCGTGGTAGACCCTGAATGATGTCGCCGGTTTTAGCCCGCTCGAACACCAGCAGTACCAGGTTATCCCCCCGTTGCACCAGGTCGCCGTCTTCAATGTGCAGTACAGCACCGGTAGATACCCGGTAGGGTCGGGCAATGCGCAGGGTGAGCTGATCTCCCTCAATGCTGGTTACTTCCCCAGACTCCTCGTAGGTAATGCCGGGGGCGAGTTCGGTTTCAGCCACGGCCAGATTGCCCACCCGCACCGATGGCGTTTGGCCCTTAAGGTCGATCTGAACCCGGTCAGACTCTCGTACTACTAGCAGACGGCGCACCGCCTCCTGGCCTTCCCGGATACCGCGCACCTCACCGGACTCCTTGCACTTGATTTCGGTGCGAGCCAGTACGGCACCAGGGGCAATCTGCTGACCGTCTTCAACCAGCAGGGTGGTCATGGTGCTGCCCTGGGTTTGGTCAGCCACGACATCGCGGCGAATGACCTGGGTTTCGAGCACTACCATTTGCAGACGCATCAGGTCAGGATCCTTCTCGTCGGGCACCAGCTCAATATCTGCGACGACGTGGGGCGCTTCATCTTCGATATCCATCACCAATTGGGTGCGTAGAAGTTCAACACCATCGACGGATTTGACCCGTTCCCCATCCTTGAAGGGCACTCGCTGCACCGCCCGCAGCTTAATGGAGCTAGCGGCATCGGCAGCGGAGTCCTGGCTGGGCACCGAGGGCTCATCGGGGACAGGGTACTCTTCCACGGGACGCAGCAGAATCGCAGGCCCTTCTGGCGTTTCGACATATTCAACGTAGCGGAGAGAATCGGCCACCAGACCGGGCATGATTTCCTCCCCGGCGGTGACGATGGTGCCATCGCGGTTCATCACGTCTTCCGGGGCATCCACCATGTGAATATCGCCGGGTTTGATCAGGATTTCCCGCAGAATGTCGTTCTTTTGAGTGACTTCCACCACACCGCTGTTCTGACAGAAGATATCCTTCACGACCTCGGTACCGGCCTCAATGTACTGGCCATCTTCCACCATCAACAGGGAGATGTCTTTATTGACCTCATGGGCTTCTTCAGGAATCCACAGCAGCGTACCGCCCTGAATCACCTCGTAGCCCTGCTTGCCCTTCCCTTTTTTGGCTACATCCACCCCAGAAAACTTGACGATTCCTCCCGTCTGGGTCTGGTACTGGTCATCCTCCAGTTCAGCAATCACCTGGCCGCTGGTCACCTTGGCTCCAGGGGTAGCAATCAGTGAGAAGCGCTGACCGTAGGAGGTTTCAATAAAGTAGTGCTCCCGGCCCTGGCCGTGCTCCTTGCGAACCTGGGCCTGATTCAGCATCACCGAAGCCGTGATGATTTCGACTTCGCGGGTGCCCTTGTCATCCTCAGACTCAGGCAAACGCACCAGCCCCCCCCGTTCTGTGGTCAGCTTGGTAGCGGCGAGGGTATCCCCAGCCTCCACGTAATCACCGTTACGCACAACGGGTTCAGCACCGGGCAGCAGGTTGTACACGTCGCCAGACAACACCCACAGCAGACCACCACGCTGAGCTAAGCGGGTGGTATTGCCCTGCCGGTCGGTTTTTTCTTCCTGCACCAGGCCAGCAAACTTGACTTCCCCGGCCAGGTCAGAGGTAACGTCCTTGGTGGCCTTCTCCGTTACCTTGCGGGTACGCCCAGCGGAAGGCAGCTCGGCCAGCAACTGTTCCTTGGTCACCGTATCGCCGTCGTTAACAAAGAGAATTGTCCCCTGAGGCAGGCTTTCGGTTTGATTTTTGCCGTTGCTTTCAATCACCAGGTCGGCGTTGGATTCCAGCATCAGGGCATCTTCGCCGTAGCGGGTGCGAAAGGCCCGGCTCTTGAACCGCTTTGGCATGCGCACTACCCCAGCCTTACCGGCTTTGATGCGAGGGGCTATTTCGCCGGTAAAGGTACCACCGGTGTGGAAGGTACGCATGGTCATTTGCGTACCAGGTTCACCGATAGATTGGGCCGCGATGATCCCCACCGCCTCACCCAGATCCACCATTTCCGAGTGGGCCAGGCTCCAGCCGTAGCAGAGGCGGCAGACCGATCGAGTCGCTTCACAGGTGAGGGGAGAGCGCACCACCACCCCTTCAACCCCAGCCTTGACGAGTTCCTCTGCCATTTCCGGGGATACGGCATGATCCTTTTCTAGCAGCACCTCCCCGGTTTCTGGATGCACCACATCTTCGGCCACGACACGTCCTAGCAGGCGATTTTCGAGGGGAATCAAAATCCGCTCGCCATCGGTCATGCTGCGCAGGGGAATGCCCCGCTTGGTGCCGCAATCATGCTCCCGAATGATCACATCCTGAGACACGTCTACCAGACGGCGGGTCAGGTAGCCAGAGTCTGCCGTCCGCAGCGCCGTGTCTACTAGCCCCTTGCGCGCCCCATAGGAGGAAATCACATACTCCGTTACCGTTAGCCCTTCCCGGAAGTTGGTCTTAATCGGCAGGTCAATGATTTCCCCCTGGGGATTCGCCATCAACCCCCGCATCCCCACCAGCTGGCGCACCTGGGAAATATTTCCCCGCGCCCCGGAGAAGGCCATCATGTACACC
>CAYUBC010000564.1:0-2827 GCA_964442885.1 uncultured bacterium
CTTGACCGAACGCGGGAAGGCGTCGAAGTTGGCCCTAGCCAGATCGTTAGTAGCAAAGGCGGCGGCTAAATCGGGGGGAATGTCTAGCCGTTCAATGGCATCCAGGGCCGTCCAGGAACCATCCTGCTTAGCCGCCTCAATCTTTGCCAGACCCGGCGGCATCATCAATCCTGCCTCGATCATCGCGTCTATCCGCCGCTTGTTAAGGGCCGACCAGCCAGTGCCCGGTTTGCGGGGGGCAAACCACAGCATGGTGCGTTCCTCATCCAGTTTGTTGGGCTTGCTGTCAATCCAGCCGAAGCAGAGGGCTTCTTCCACGGTTTCATCGTAAGAAAGATACGGCTTGCCCGTAACTTTTTTGAAGGTAATCAGCCAGATGCCTTCGGTGCGGGTATGGTTTTCGGTCAACCACTGCCGCCACTGGGCACGACTTTCTACCTGGAGGGAGTTTTTGGGGGGGAGAACAGCCATTAGCAATCCCTATTTTTTCAGTAGGCTCTCATTCTGCATCGGGCTATAGCCTTTTTAATAGACTTTATCAACTTGTAAATCCACCGCTTAATCCAACCACTGACTAGCTATCGAATTCCTTCCTCTCTCAATTAAGGAACCCCATGAGACTCAACGGAAAAGTTGCCCTGGTGACAGGCAGCAGCCAGGGTATTGGTCAGGCCATTGCCATTCGCCTCGCTGCCAAGGGCGCTAAGGTGGTGATTAACTATCGGTCGCATCCAGAAGGAGCAGAAGAAACCCTAGCCCAGGTGCAGGCGGCAGGGGGCGAGTGCCAGTCGGTAGACGGCTACTGCGACGACGACAAGGGCTACAGCATTGGCGCTGACCTGGGTATGGTGGACGACGTGCGCCGTTTAGTGGCCGAAAGTGTTAACCATTACGGCAAGCTCGACATTCTGGTTAATAACGCAGGCATTGAGAAACACGCCCCCTTCTGGGAGGCAACCGAGGCTGAGTTTGATGCGGTTCTTAACGTCAACCTGAAGGGCGTTTTCTTTGCCACCCAGGCTATGGTCAAACACCTGATTGAAACCCAACGCCCCGGCAAAATTATCAACATTAGTTCAGTCCACGAAGAATTGCCCTTCCCCAACTTTGCGGCCTACTGTGCCAGCAAGGGCGGCCTGAAAATGTTGACCCGCGACCTGGCTGTGGAACTGGCTCCCTACGGCATTACCGTCAACAATGTGGCCCCAGGCGCTATAGAAACTCCCATCAACACCAAGCTTCTCAACGATGCAGAAAAGCTAGGTGCCCTGCTCAAAAACATCCCCCTGGGCAGACTCGGCCAACCCCAGGATGTCTCTGGCCTGGTGGCGTTCTTAGCCTCCGACGATGCCAACTACATCACCGGCAGCACATTTTTTGTAGATGGCGGCCTGACCTGGAACTATCAAGAGCAGTGAGGCAAAACCGTGATGAATCCCCCAGTACACTACGGCAGAAATAAGCCTGCCACTCAGAACGCTTGAAACACTGACGACCTAAGAATTTTTCACGTTGAATTTTGCATTTTGAACTCTGCACAGCGGTACTAGTTTGCCACCCCTGTCTCTCACGTAGGAGAATTCCCCGATGGTTGATATCCTTGAACGCACCGCTAACCCTCTCTGGAGAGGCACTCAAGCGGCTCTTATGGGTGCTTCGGCTACGGCCATTGTGGCGGGGGGAATCCTGGGCATGACTAAACTTGACAGCACATTGGTAAGCCGCCTATCGGTTTATGGCGCGGCGTTAGGAGCAGGGGCGGGAGCCATCTTTGGCCTGACAGGGGTAACGCCGATATCGACGGCTAAAGGCGATCAATCCCAGCCGTTTGCTCAGCCTCAGGCGGACTTGGGCTGGCAAGACTGGCGCAATTTCGTGGTGGAACGCAAGGTGCAGGAGAGCGAGGAAATCACCTCCTTTTATCTAAAACCTCAGGATGGTAGTAGTCTACCCGGATTTTTGCCGGGGCAGTTTTTGACCATTCGCCTGCCAATTCCCGATCAGCCCCGCCCGGTGATTCGCACCTACTCCCTGTCAGACTATGCCGTCATGCCCGGCCACTATCGGCTGTCCATCAAGCGGGAGGGCGCGCCCAGGGATTTGGATGTGCCCCCCGGTGTGGCCTCTAACTTTATGCACGACTACATCCAGGAGGGGGCCGTAATTGAGGCCAAGCCACCAGCCGGGAAGTTTGTGTTGGAGGTGGCTAGCGATCGCCCCGCTGTGCTAATCAGCAACGGCGTGGGCATTACCCCCATGATCAGCATGGCCAAGGCGGTGAGTCAGCAAAATCCCGCTCGCTCCCTGTGGTTTTTGCACGGGGCCAGGGATGGCCGCTACCATGCCTTTCGCGATGAGGTGCGAGCGCTGACTCAGCAGACCGCCAACCTGACAATTCACTACTGCTACAGCCGCCCCCAACCAGAGGATAGGGGGCATTATCAGGGCACCGGCTACGTCGATGCCACCTTAATTAAAAGCCTTTTACCCATCGCCCCAACCGCAGTTGACTACTTTCTCTGTGGGTCGCCGCCCTTTATGGATTCCCTGCGGGCTGGACTAATGGATTTGGGCGTGCCTGCCGAGCAAATCCGCTTTGAATCCTTCGCCAAACCTGCCCCTAGCCGCATGGCAGAGGAAGCAACTAGCCCTACAGTGGCCTCAGGAGGAGTGGCCAGCGCCGAGGTGGTCTTTGCCAAATCCGGCAAAACCGCTACCTGGCAGCCTGCCGACGGTACCCTGCTGGAATTTGCCGAAGCCCAGGGCCTTGAAACGGCCTATAGCTGCCGGGCTGGCATCTGCCTGACCTGCATGTGTCGTCTTGAGT
>CAYUBC010000565.1:0-2514 GCA_964442885.1 uncultured bacterium
TTCTCCTACACACTTGGATCTATGCCTCGACGCTCCTGGTTTCGCTATGTGTTGCTGGCCCTGACGGGGCTGCTGTTGAGCTGGCTGGTGGCCTGTGGGGGCCAATCCAGCGCTCCGGGCACAGCGGCGGGGGATGGCCAGCAGGAGGTGGAGTTTTGGACGATGCAGTTGCAGCCGGACTTTACGGACTTTTTCAACGGGTTAATTGCGGATTACGAGGCCCAAAATCCGACGATCAAGGTGCGCTGGGTGGATGTGCCCTGGGCCGACATGCAGAGCAAAATTCTGGCGGCGGTCACGGCCGGTAGTGCCCCTGATGTGGTGACCCTCAACCCCGACTTTGCCGCCCAGCTGGCCAGCCGCAACGCCTGGCTACCCCTGGATGACAAGGTGAGCGAGGCCGACAGGCAGGTCTATCTACCTAATATCTGGCAGGCGAATACCCTCAACGGGCAAAGTTTTGGGCTGCCCTGGTATTTAACCACCAACGTAATGCTTTACAACCAGAGCTTGCTCGACAGTGCCGGAGTGGCCCCCCCGGCTACCTATGCGGAGCTGGCCGAGGTGGCTAAGGCCATCAAGGAAAAGACCGGCAAGTACGCCTACTTCACCACCTTTGTGCCGGGGGATTCTGCCGATGTGCTGCAATCCTTTGTGCAGATGGGGGTGGATTTGGTGGATGACCAGGGTAAGGCCACCTTCAACACGCCCGCTGGTAAAGCCGTGTTTCAGTACTGGACTGACCTGTATCAGCAAGACCTGCTGCCCAGGGAAGTACTGACCCAGGGGCATCGTCGCGCCATTGAACTGTTCCAGGCGGGGGAGGTGGCGCTGCTGGCTACGGGGGCGGAATTTTTCCCCACCATTGAGGTCAATGCGCCAGACATTGCCCAGGTTACTGGCAGCGCCCCACAAATTACCGGCGACACCGGCAAGAAAAACGTGGCGGTGATGAACCTGGTGATTCCTGCCGCTACGGATGTGCCCGATGCGGCCCTGGCTTTTGCCCTCTACCTGACCAACGACGCCAACCAGTTGAGCTTTGCCAAGGCGGCCAACGTGCTGCCCTCCACCGCCGCCGCCCTCCAAGACACCCACTTTGCTCCCAGCGAGGCTGCGGCTAAGGGCGTTGAAAAGGCCCGCTCGGTGAGTGCCGGGCAAATGGCTCAGGCCGAGGTGTTAATTCCCGCCATGGACGGCATCCAGGAACTCCAGAGCCTGATTTATGACAACCTGCAAGCGGCTATGCTGGGCCAGAAATCCGTAGACCAGGCCATAGCCGATGCAGCCACCGCCTGGGATGGCCGTTAGCGCTTCATCGTCGAGAAATTATCAAACCAGCCCCGTTTCCAGAAGAAGTAGATTTGCACGCCGGCAATCAAAATCATTGTCCCCAGGCAAATGACGTAGCCCCAGTACCATTCCAGCTCTGGCATGTTGAAGGGCGATTTTTCGGTGTTAAAGTTCATGCCGTACACCCCGGCGATAAAGGTCAGGGGGATAAACACCGAGGAAATCACGGTTAACAGCTTCATGACTTCGTTCATGCGGTTGCTGACGGAGGACAGGTAGACATCCATCAAACTGGCGGCAATTTCCCGGTAGTTCTCTAAAATATCCACCACCTGAACGATGTGGTCGTACACGTCTTGTAGGTACACGCGCACTTCCTGGCTAATCAACTCATCGCTATCGCGAATCAGGCTGTTGATGACGGTGCGCTGGGGCCAAATGTAGCGGCGCAGCTTCATTAAGCCCCGGCGCATGCGGTGAATATTTTCGATGGTTTCGCGGGTGGGGTTTTCGACGACTTCATTTTCCAGGTTTTCCAGGGTTTCGCCAATCACTTCTAGGACTGGGAAGAAGCTGTCGACAATGGTGTCGAGCAGGGCATAGGCCAGGTAGTCGGCCCCCTGGTGACGAATGGAACCCATACTGCGGCGGATGCGATCGCGCACTGGCTCAAAGGAATCCCACTCTGGCTCTTCCTGAAAGGTCACCAGAAAATTTTTACCCAGCACAAAGCTTACCTGCTCGCTGGATACGCCAGAGCCCGTGGACTTAGGCCGCACCATCTGCATAATCACCAGCAGTTGGTTTTCGTAAAAATCAACCTTAGGCCGGTGGGGCACGTTCACCACATCCTCCAGCATCAGCGGATGCAGGTAAAACGCCTGGCTGAGCTGCCGGAGGGTATCTTCGCTACCCAGCCCCCTGGCGTCCATCCAGCTAACGGTGTGGTTGCTAGCAATTTTCCGACACTCCGCAATACTGGCTAAGGGCTGCGTTTCCATGCCCTCTGGCCCGTAGGCCATCAGCACCAGTTCAGTGGGTAACGCATCCTCAGGAATGTTAAGGGTACCTGGTAAGGTACCAGGGGCGCTGTAGTTAAAGTCCATCAGCCCGTCGGTGTCGTCCTCGCCTTCCTCAAGGGCCAGCGCTGAAGAGTCGTTGGTTTCCGCTAAAACTGGCGGATCAAAGAGGAAATGCTCGGCATTGAGCGATGCCGGAACG
>CAYUBC010000565.1:2524-2822 GCA_964442885.1 uncultured bacterium
GCGCCGTCCCCCCGCCCCCACTTTGGGCTTTTTTTGTTTACGCGCCATACCTTGCTTCCCAGAACGTGCTACCCCATCAAGCATAAGGGCACAGCCGTAGCCGTGCCCTCAGGAATTAAGCATTTTTCCGGGTCAGGTAGGTAGGGCTACGCCCTGCCAGGGGTGTTTACATCATGCCCATGCCGCCCATGCCGCCCATACCACCCATGCCGCCCATGCCGCCCATGCCGCCCATACCACCCATGCCGGGATCACCAGCTGGCGCAGCGGGTTCAGGAATTTCCGCTACCAGCGCCTC
>CAYUBC010000566.1:0-2820 GCA_964442885.1 uncultured bacterium
GCCGATCGGTCAGTGTTCTGCCGAGACGCAGGCTTTGAGCACGTCAGTCGCTATGTCAGCGGGCTGATGAGCTGGTATCAAGCTGACATCCTGGATTCGCTTCAATTCGGCAGAGGCCGAGCGCAAAGGGGATGGGCTGTACAGTGGTGCATCGGGGAATCCCTCCCTGCCTCGCTGGTTGGGCCGTTTGATTTTGCCGCTAGTGCTGCGGCCAGGGCCAGACCATGAAAAGTACGCCCGGCAACTGCGCAGTTCGGCGGGGGTAGCGGTGTTTGTGTCTGAGCCCAGCGATAAAACTCACTGGGTGGAGGTAGGCCGCTGCTACCAACGGTTTGCTCTACAGGCAACGGCCCTAGGCATTTGCCATGCCTTTTTGAATCAACCCATGGAGGAGGCCAAGCTACGACCTGCCTTTGCCCAAACGCTAGGGCTAGGGACGGGACGCCCTGACCTGGTGGTGCGGTTTGGTCGGGGGCCAGCTATGCCGCGCTCTCCCCGGCGACCCCTGGAAGCTGTGTTGGTTTGAGACCGGCGCTTCTCCCCTGGGCGGAAAGGCCGGGCAAGGCTACAGGCCTATCTATCTCACGACGCCAGTTCGACTAGAGCCCGCCGCTGGCTTTCCAGGGGAGCGCTCAGCGCTTCTTCGAGCGGGGCGAGGCCCAGGCGCTCTTCCAGGATATCCATCACCTCGCGGCCAAAGTCGTCGGGGTTGCGCTGCCAGGCTTCCAGGCATACCTCTCCAAAAAACGAGCCTAGCGGTTCGGGGTTCCACAGCAGCTTTTTCGATACCCAGGGCAGGTGAATATCGAGGGGGTTATAGTCGCGCTTAAGGATGTCGTGCTTGAAGGCGTAGTCTTCCAGGTGGGTGTGGGGTTGCAGGCCAATGAAGAAAATGGCGGGTTCTACCTTGTCGCGGCCAAATATTTCTTCCAGGGCGCGGTGATAGGCAAGGGTTTGGCGGATGGTTTCGTACCGTTCATCAATCACATTAAATGAATAGTTGACCGAAACCAGGTCGTTAAACCCGGCCGCTTTGAGGTCTTTGCAGTTTTGCAACACCGTTCGCAGGTTGTAGCCCATGCGCATTTTGCGAATGAGTTCCTGGGAACCACTGGTGATGCCAATTTCAAAATAGTTCATGCCGGTGGCTACCATCAGCCGACAGAGTTCCGGGGTCAGGTTGTCGGCGCGGATGTAGGCAGCCCAGTGAATATCATCCATACCTGCTTCGAGGATTTTTTGCAGTAGTTCCTCGGCATCCTGCATAAAGCGGCGGGCGGGGATGAATTGGGCATCGGTAAACCAAAAGTTGCGCACACCCCGGTTGTAGAGCTGCCGCATTTCCTCCACTACTTCATCGGCAGGGTTGATGCGTACCTGCTTGCCCTCGACTACGGTGTAGATGCAGTAGCAGCAGTTGTGGGGGCAGCCCCGCTTGGTTTGCACCCCAATGTAAAAGTCCTGCTCTTGTAGGTAGTACTCAAACTCTGGCCAGATGCGTTCAATGTAGCTGTAGTTGCAGGCGGTTTTTTCGATGGGAGCGGGTTCTTCGTGAATCATGCGATCGCGCGGCGTGGTTTCTCCCACCACATAGCAGCGCTGGTCGGAGAAATCCTCCCCGCGCAGCAGCCGTTCTAGCAGCATTTCCCCCTCGCCCACGGAAATAATGGTGCCCTTAGGTAGCCGATTGTGTAGCTGCTCGTAGAACACGCTAACGGCCCCACCGCCCACTACCACAGTGACATCTTGGCCGTAGCGCTGGGCCCGCTTTAGCCCCCGTTTAATTAACCCCTGGTTGCGCCATAGTTCAGCTAGGTAAGTTGTGGCCATACGCAGGCCACCCAGCGCTCCCCGCAACCTCAGCAACGGGTTGCGAGCATAGAAAAACTCAAAGGCATTTTGCAGCGGGTTGCCCCCTCGTCCCCCCACCGGCGCAAAAATTTGAATATCTCGCCAGGAGAACACCAGCAGCGTGGGCTGAAACTCGTCGATGCAACGATCCAGGGCAGCGCCATAGTCTAGAGGCGGTACAGCTCCCAGATCAAAAATGCGCTGCTCAAACTGGGGAAACAATTTATTAACGTGATCTGCCAGGTAAACCACCCCAATCGGAAAAATTGGGTTGCAAGGCAGCCGAACGTAGAGGATGCGAGGCGAGTCAGCAGATTGAAGAGTCATCATACACAGGCCGATAGCTAAGGTATCTCACCCAGAACGGTAGGAGGGGCGCCAACAGAATCCAGACCGGCTAAACGCCCTCACAAACCTGAGCCGAACTTCGTACATCTTTACAATAGCACTGCCGACTCCGTAGGGCATCCCAGTTCCGGGGTTAGGGATTTGTTTAGACCGCAGGTTAGATAGAAAAGCTTCAATAGCGCCTTAACGCATTCCACCCTCGCCTTGCCAGCGGGCAGCAACACATGGCGTTGTTAGGTGCTGTGCTCTTAGGCGTAGCCGTAACGCACCATCCCACAAACGGGCCAACCGCGACTACACCGGTGGCCGAAACGACTGTCTTTGATTTGTGCTGCCCACATTCCGCACTTTCAACTGGCACAGAGAGAATTAACCAGAGGCCTTAACAGAGGAGATAGTATTTCCAACAGGGTGCGCCCAAGAATTGCAGGATATGACGACGCTCATCGGTGAGATTGACCACCTGGTGAACGGCATTGAGGGTGACGTAGTGGACGGCCAACTGGTGGCCCAGAAAGGTAAACCCCTCGGTGGGCGAAATAATGAGGGTTTTGTCGGGGTGCAGCGATAGGGCCAGGTCGGTGAGCAGATCGCCCATCAGGTTGAGGGCGCGGTGGGCCT
>CAYUBC010000567.1:0-2812 GCA_964442885.1 uncultured bacterium
CGTTTGAGACTCCCTGCACAGCAACCCTTTCAGAACTTTTCTGCACCACTAAGGGCCTTGCTCATTAAAGTGCTAAAAAATTGCCCGACTCAACCGCAAACGCCAGGTCTAAAAGCGGACGACATTGAGCGGCCTCACTACGCTAGCAAACTGCTGCGGCGACAGCTTACCCACCCGCCCTCCCTGATGGAACTAGCCAGGGCGGTGGGCATTAACGACCACAAGTTAAAGGTCGGTTTCCGCCAGGTGTTTGGCACCACCGTGGTTGGCTACCTCCATGAGCACCGCATGGAGCGATCGCGCCAACTGCTGGAATCCGGCGATCTCAGCGTTACCGCCGCTGCCGAAGCGGTGGGGTTTGCCAGTCGGGGCCACTTTGCGGCCGCCTTTCGCCGCAAGTATGGGGTAAATCCGGGAGTATTTGCCAGAGGGCGGTGAACAGCTGATAACTGGATAGAGGCGGAAATCACCTATCCATCTACTAGAGCAGCCCCCCTTGTATGACCAGGAATTCCCGTTCGGCCTTCTGCCTTCCACCTTCTGCCACTAGCTTCAAACCCGCTGTAAGTTAAGTCAATATGCTATGCCAATTACTCTTTTAGCCCAAGATCTAAATGATATTTGGAATATCAGCTCCCACGTCGCTATTGATACAGCAGCAGCCGGCATGGGCGAAGCTTATTATGGGCTTCGCCATACTTTTTTTGCCGGTCAGTGGCAAGAATTCCGCTCCTCTGACTTCTGGCTTGCTATTCATAATGTGTGCTTTAACGAAGACATTGTTATTAAGTCCCCTGCGGCTAGCTGGGGGCCGGTATCCAGCTTTTTTATCACAGGCACGGTTAAAAGCCAGCACCAAGGGCTGACCGGAGAAAATATTGAAAGGTCTGGTGGTCACTACTTAGAATACATTCAAGATGGTTGTGAAGTTGAGCAATTTTTTGTGGATAATCCGGTAATAAGAGTAAGGTTTGGTTTATCTCCCTCATTTCTTCAAAGACTGGCTGCGGCCTGTACCCTGCCTGCTGAACTGAAGCCGCTTATCGAAACAGAGGCATCATCATCGTTTTATCGACAGGGGAAAACCACCTCAGAAATGCAGGAAATACTGCGTCAAATTCTCAGTTGCCCATATCAAGGGTTTCTCAGACAACTATATTTGGAAGGAAAAGTGCTGGAGTTATCTGCACTACAATTCTCTCAGTTTATAGATCAGTCAGATAGTCGGTTTTTTAATTCAACCCTTAAGCCTGATGAGATTGAGCGAATTTATCAGGCTAGAGATATTCTGATTGGTCAGTATCATCATCCGCCTTCACTGCTAGAGCTGGCGCGTCGTGTTGGTCTTAATGATTTCAAGCTGAAGCAGGGGTTTCGCCAGGTTTTTGGTATGACTGTATTTGGCTTCTTGCGGGAATTCCGTTTAGAACAGGCTCTGACGTTACTGTCGGATCGGCACCTCACTGTCCAGCAAGTTGCCCATGCTGTGGGGTACAGTCACACGGGGTATTTTGCTAAAGCTTTTAAGCACAAATATGGCATTAGTCCTAAGGCCTATCAGTTAGGCAAAGGGAGGATAAGGCCCTAGTATCGAAAGGCGGAAGGCAGAAGGCGGAAGGCAGCAGAGAAATCCCTACTCATACAAGAGCTTGCACTTCAGCCAATAGACAGATTATTTTCGCCTTAGAGTACTAGTGATCTGTCAAGCCTAAATTTGTAGATTTGGTGGCGCAACTGCAGAACCCAACCAGGTTTATTACCGTTGGGTTTCGCTCCGCTGCACTCAATCTACGCGAACTAATGCGTTCGGCCCATCTGTGGCGGATTGACATTGAATTTGTCCCGCCGACTTACCCGTTTAGAGTAACCCTAAAAAATCCGGCTGGTGACAGAAATTGATCCCGCCTGTAGCCAAAAGTTGAGTCTTCTTAGCCTAAGGTTAATGCTGGCAATTCTCATTAGGTAGGGCCTTTGGTGTGAGCAGATATGGCAAAAATGCAGCAATGGTGGAGGTTTGTAGGTCTAATAGCGCTGGTGCTGGCTCCCGCTACAGCTAGTTATGGGGCTGAGAACCCACAGTCTGACGTCGGAACGGTTGACTATCCCACGGCATCCATCCTATACGGACAATCTGAAGGCCAGTCCTTAAGCCGAATTAGTGATGTACAGATTATCCAGACCGCAACCGGCCTGGATATTTCCTTAATCGCCGATGGGCTTCTGGTGCCAGAGCCGGGGCGCATAGAGGGCAATGCGTTTATCTTTGAGGTTGCCAATGCTGCCCTTGACCTGGCCGACGCTGCCGTGGGGGAACAGTTTAGCCCCGCTGAGGGAATTGCCCTAGTACAGGTGACGGCTGTGTCGGGTGATCGGGTGCGGGTGTCGGTTACGGGTACCGATGGCCCACCCACGGTGCAAGCCAGCGGTCTAGGGGATAGCCTGATCCTGAGCGTGGTGCCTGGGCAAGCTACGGCGCAGCCTCCTGCCGAGGACACTATCCAAGTGGTAGTGACGGCTACTCGTACCGAAACCCCGCTGCAGGATGTGCCGCGCTCGGTTACGGTTATTACTCGCGAAGCCCTTGAGCGACAGCAGTTGCTGACCGATAATTTACCGGATATCCTCGGTACCCTGGTGCCTGGGTTAGGGCCGCCGACCCGGCAAAACCGCATTCGCACCCTGTCTCTGCGAGGTCGGCGACCCCTGATTTTAATTGACGGGGTGCCGCAGAACGCCAACAGCAGCTTTGACACAGAATTAAACGTAATTGATCCCTCCAGCATTGAGCGCATTGAGGTCGTGCGTGGCCCCA
>CAYUBC010000568.1:0-2806 GCA_964442885.1 uncultured bacterium
ACCAATGGTTTTGATTTTTTCCAACCCTAGCTGCTCAGCCAGGTCGTCAAAGGCGGAGAAGACCTGGTTTAGTAGCGCTACCAGGTTAATCGGCGACAGTCGATTCGCGAGATTGGTAAAGCCCACGATATCGGCAAACAGAATTGTCACTTCGTCAAAGTGCTGCGGAATCGACGACCGAGTTTGCAGGAGTTCATCAGCAATGGGGGCAGGCAGGATATTCAGCAAAAGCTGCTCAGCCTTCTGTTGTTCCTCAGCCAGTTTTTGGTGGCTAATTTGCAGTTCGCCCAGCATGTCGTTAATTCTGTGGCTTAGCTGGCTGAGTTCGTCGTTGCCCTCGGTGGTGACCCTCTGAGTCAGGTCGTTGGCACGGCCAATGTGCTGTACTGCCTTGCTTAAGGCCAACAGGCGCTTGAGAATAGCCCGGTCAAGTAGCAGTAGAATACTCACTGTAAACACCAGACATGACCCCAGCAGAGCTATGCCCAGATATAGCAGGCTGAGGCGTCCCTGGCGGTAAATTTCCCTGGGCAGCATCACCTGCATCAGGGCTTGAGGTTTACCGTAGAGGTCGTGCCAGAGGATATAGCTGGCTAAAACGGTGGCGCTTTGGGGACGAATCAGCATTGCTAGTTTGTCAGCCTGGCTTTGAGCTTTGGGGGTTTCCTCCAGAGGTTTCAGCTCTGGGGGGAGCGGCTGCCCTCCAAGGGGCTGGATTTGCAAATTCAGCCGGGTGCGCTGGGCCAGGGTTTCGGTAACGCCAGCGTTCAGGTAACGCCCCATCAGTCAGGCTCCTTGGGCTGGCCCGGTGGAGTCGCTGCGGAGAATAGGTTCTACGATCACCAGGAGCAAGTCGTGATTTACGGTGATGAGTCCCTGGTGGTGGTAAGCCAGGTGAGGAAATTGCATCAGCGGACTGTCTGCCTTTAACTGCCGCTGCAAATCCGCAGGAATAGGAATCGGTGCTTCGGCTTCCAGGTCATAGCCACCGCCGTAGATCATTTCTCCTTGCCGATTGACAAAAATGATGAAATTTAGACCCAGGCTTTCAAAGGCATTTTTGTGCAAATTAGAGGCAATGAAATCAGCGTTGCGATCTTGAATAAAGGCATAGCTGTCGTTCCAGGCGGCCCAGTCTTCGGTGAGGCTTTGCATTTGCTCTAAGTCACCAGTCAGCACCTCCTCGACTCGCTGGAGATTGCGCTGGGCATCCTGATGCTCTAGACGCAGATAGCTGCGCTGCAAAATCCCAAACAGGCTGCTGTAGAGCAGAACAATCAGCCCCAGCAGAGGCGCTGTGGTGAGTAGCAAGGTTTTATGGCGCAGGTTCATGGCGCGATTTGGGGCAGAGGGTAATAGCCCAAACTGGGATGAGGGGTCGATCCCCTCACCATAGCGCTAGAATGCCCAGGTCTGTCCTACTGGGGGATACACCTCACCATTACTTTGGAAAAAATCCAGTTTTTGGATGGAATTTGCCAGCCCTGCGCCCAATTTACGTTATTAAATTTCAAAAAGAAGATTAAACTTCAAAAAAGATAAAACTATTGCTGCCTTGAACTATGCTCTAGCCACTGCTTCACAGCGGGTCTCTGCCGCTGATACAGCGCATACTCTCGCAGGTGGGTGGGCCGTTCATCGCTACACAGTACCAGCCGATTCAGCTTATTAACAGAATTCAGTGAGGGGCTGTCGGCATCCGTTGTACCAGGGAGGTTTGGCTGAACCATCAAACGGCCATTTGTCGCAGGAACATGCTGACAGCAGTGGCTACCTTTTCGGCCCAGTCTTCCTGGGCGTAGTGGCCAACTTCGTCCAGGGTTTTGAGTTCGCCATTTTCCAGAGTTTTTAGACAGGTTTCGGCCACGCTGAGCGGTAGCCAGGGGTCGCTTAGCCCCCATAGCAGCAGCGTTGGGTGTTCCCAGCTTTGCAGGCCTGTAGCAATGGCCTGGCTGACCCCAGCTACATCCATCCGCCGCACCGTTGTCATCAAGGCTCGACCAACATCGGAGCTTTTGAGAAAAGGCCGACGGTAGACATCTAAATCATCGTCGTCAATTTGGTAAGGCCCGCCACCCTCCAGGGTGCGATCAACCAGCAGCGGGTCTTGGGTCAGCATATCTCCAGCCAGAGGAATGCCAAACTGGCGCATTTTCCAGGGCAGCTTGGCCTCAGGGCTGACCGGCGCATTAATAATGACCAGGCGGTCAACATGGTCGGAATAGCGTAGCGCATACTGAATGCCCACAACACCCAAAAACCCCTGAGCCACCAGATGGACTTGAGGGATCTCCAGGGCATCCAGAAAACCAGCCAGAGACTCGACAAAGGCCTCTGGGGTATAGGCGAAGTCGCGCTTATCCGGCTTATCTGAGAAGCCGTGGCCAGGCCAGTCAGGCGCGATGCACCGAAAGCCCTGCTCTGCCAAGGTGGGCATTACCCCGCGCCAGCTATAGCTCTGGGAAACCAGCCCATGCAGCAGCAAAACGGGCAGGCGAGAGCTATCACCAAGGGGGGTGGCCTCACGATAGAACCACGTCACCCCATTAACCGAAACAGTTTGAGTTGGGTCAGCCAAGTTGCACTGTGTTGTAGAGATTAGCTTTAAAGAGTATCAGGATTGGTTAACTTAGTTCTACCCATGCCCAGGTCAACCTGCGAACCTGGGCATGGGAGGGCTGCTTAGCGTGTGAGTTGAGCCTTTATCTGGCGGTCTGGAATCTTGCTACAGATCAAGGGCTCTCGCCCCCTGCCTACTTGGCAGACTCTGGCTGAAACGGAGAGGGTGGGATTCGAACCCACGGTG
>CAYUBC010000569.1:0-2784 GCA_964442885.1 uncultured bacterium
AAAAGGAAAACCCTGGATTCGATCCCAATGGGTATGGGTAAAAAAAAGATGCGCATTCACGCCCTGCCCCTGTTGAGAAAGTCGCTTTCCCAGGGCATGTAGACCAGAACCGCCGTCAAAAATCAAATGCTGGTGGCCTACCCTGACCTCAACACAGGCTGTATTGCCGCCGTAGCGCACGGTTTCAGGGCCAGGAGTGGGAATATTCCCTCTCACACCCCAAAAACGCACTAAAAACTCTGAACTGGATTCCTGTGCTGGCTCACACGCAAGCTCAACCCTTCCCGATTGGGTTGATGCATTCGATGAACTGGCAGATTTCGGCATTTACAGGAAAGGAATCACAGAGTTAGGGAGTCTGACCCGTAGTGCTAGTCACCAACGGGTCGCGCCAGAGGGTCAGGGCATCGCTGATTGGCTGGAGGGTGGTGCCGGGATAGTAGAACTGGAGGATGCGGGCATGACTCCAGCCTAGATTGCCCAAATAATAGGCCCCAGTTTGGCTGAGGCCAACGCCGTGGCCCCAACCGCCGCCCACAAAGCGGTAGCCCGTTAACTGGGGAGTAGCTGTTGGCGAGGCCGCTGTGGCCTGGGCGGGGGGTGCTCCCTGATTGGATTCCGGGGCAACCGATTGGTAGATG
The DNA here is from genome assembly GCA_964442885.1 of uncultured bacterium. GTDB lineage: Bacteria > Cyanobacteriota > Cyanobacteriia > Phormidesmidales > Phormidesmidaceae > Nodosilinea. The sequence goes on from CAYUBC010000569.1 coordinate 642, forward strand.
GGCTCGACGTAGAACAGCAGACTACGCGGAGCCGAGAGCACCCGCACGATCTCATCCTTCTCTAGACGCACAACACCAAGATCGGTTTCAAGCTCCAGGGCTTGCACGCGACCAGAGTTGGCCCGTTCGGCTACCCGCATACTCACCACCCGGTTCAACCCGGCTAGGGGATGCTGGCGTCGGCCCAGGAAGGTTTTCAAGTCCTGGGTGATTTCGGCCAGGCTGCTCTCGTAGCGCCAGCGAAAGAGTCGCCAGGTGTCTTCATTGAAGCCTTCGTCAATGGCGATGAAAGCCCTAATGCTTTCCTCTGAATTGAGGGGATAGCGGGCTAAATCCCACATACCGTAGACGGAATCAACCACAGAGCGCAGGTAGGGACGGTCTGGCCCATTCCACACATCGCTAAAGGGGGCTGTAACGCCGCCCGTTGTGGAGGAATACAGCGCATCCACCAGTTCGTTTTGATAGGTGAGCACCTGCCCAGCCGTGACCTGAATCGCGCGATCGGCCACGGGGGCTGTGCCCGTCAACCCTCGGTAGACCTGGCACTGGGTATCGGCACAGAGTTGGTAATCGTCGATTTCAAACCGTCTGAGGTTGCGCAGGGCGTAGGTGCGGGCCAAAATCGCCTGGGCCTCAATGGCGGGTACGGGGGCACCGGGGCCAATTTCGTGGGGTACCACCCCGCGCAGATAGGTTTCAATAGGCACCTTGTTGACCAGGGTGTAGGTGCCGTAGGTGTTGGGCTGAAGCCGCAGCGTGCCCCCATACACCCGGTTGACTACTTGTTCCCCCGCCTCGATTACGCGAACTTGCCCGCTGCTAGAGCGCAAATCCAGCGTATCGCGATGGTAGCGATAGCCGTTGGCTTCAAAAAACGCTTTGGGGGTCTGCCCCAGGACTCGGCTATCTAAATGCACCTCGGCAAAGCCCTGGCTCTTCAGATTGTTGACCAACAGCCGTCGCACCAGAGGTGTATTGTAGGCTTCGCGGTTAGCCCATACTTCCCAGCCACCGGGTTGGGCTATTTCAGGCTCAATGCCCCGCTGTCGCCACTCGTGAGCGCTGTATTCGGCACTTTCAAAGCTGCGATGGTTGCTGAGGACGACTCGCTCACTCAGGGCGGCCTCTGGTAGGGGGGTAGGGGTAATTCCCAGGACTACTTTGGTCGTTGTTACGGTTTGGGGCTGGCCATTGGTAGAGAAACTGAGCGTTAGCTGCTCCCCTGGCAGCGCTTCAAGGGTGAGCTTGTCTTGCAGTTCTTCGCCAAATCGCTGCACAATGCCGACTTCAATGACCGGATTTTGAGTCGCCTGGGCTACCCCACCGACCCAGCTCACTAAGGTTAGCGCCAGGCCGCTCGCCAAGCCCCACCCCAAACCTGATCTCAACCCCAATCGACTAAAGACGCCAGAATAGGCAAACGTTGGCTGGCTAAAACCTATTACTACCATCTAAACCCGTTGGAACAACGATACAGACCTGTTAAGCCATTTCTACCAGAGCATTTTAACGCCTAGTTAGAAAATTGACTCTGGCCATTGGCGATACCAGGGTTCTAAGGCCGCAATCACCTACCGATGGACTAAAGTGGAACCCTTATGAAACTGGAACCTCTTCTTTTGCCTTTTGCCTTCAGCCTTTTGTCTTCAGCCTTCAGCCTTGCGGCCCTAGTGCCCTGGTAGTGACGTTGTGTCATAGCATCTAACTCAGGGCCTTTAGGATGGCCAAGCCCAGATAATGCAGCATATCCATCATGGATACATCTTCAACGAACGGTGCGGTAACGGTTCCGACTTACAGCCAGCGGTTGCAACAGGCGATGGCCCAGGTGGGGTTGCCTAGCTATCGAGCGCTCAGCACCACCGCTGGGGTCTCTCGCTGGGCCATCGATTTACTCCGGCAGGGGCAGGTTGGCCAACTGCGAGTAGATACCCTGCTACAACTGAGTCGGGCTCTACGGATGGCCCCGGCTGACCTGGTGGCTCAATTTGGGACAGGACAGGCCTGGGTCGAGCCGCCTCGGCCCTCGGTGCAGGAGGCTGCCCAGGTAGAGGCTCTGCGTCAGGAGTATGACCGCCTTCAGCAACGCCTGGACAATCAGGAGCAGGCCATTCGTCAGCAGGTGCAACAAGCGGCGATC
>CAYUBC010000570.1:0-2768 GCA_964442885.1 uncultured bacterium
TGAGTGCATCCTTAAAAATCGGGAGGGCGAGGGGCCGTTTAAGTCCCTGGCGGAGCTGTGCGATCGCGTCGATCTCCATGCCGTTAACCGTCGTGCTCTGGAAGCCCTGATTTTGGCTGGGGCGCTCGACCCTCTCAACCCCAACCGCAACCAGCTCATGCAGGATCTGGATCTGGTCATCGACTGGGCTCAGGGGCGGGCCAGGGATCGCGAAATTGGCCAGGGCAACCTGTTCGATATGATGCTGGGTGGCGATGCCCAGGCCACCACGCCAGCCAACGGCTATGAAACGGCTCCCAAAGCGTCCCCCGTGGCAGACTTCGACCCTCAGGAGAAACTGCGGCAGGAGAAGGAAATCCTGGGCTTCTACATTTCCGACCATCCGCTGAAGTCGGTGCAGCGCTCGGCCCGCATTCTGGCTCCCATTAACCTGGCCGAACTGCACGAGCAGCCCGATAATGTTACCCTCAGCGCCATTGTGCTGCTGGCGGGGGTAAAACCGGTGGTGACGAAGAAGGGCGATCGCATGGCCATCGTCCAGCTTGAAGACCTGACTGGTCAGTCGGAAGCGGTGGTTTTTCCAAAATCCTTTGAGCGTATTGGCCAGCATATTATCGCTGATCGCCGCCTGATGATTTGGGGCAAGGTGGATCGTCGCGACGACCGAGTTCAATTCATCATTGACGATGCTGAACCCATTGAAGACGTGCGCATGGTGATGGTGGAACTCGATCCGCGCTTGGCGGGAGACATTGAACAGCAGCATCGGCTCCGCAACGTCATCCGCAACAACCAGGGGGATGACCCCAAATATGCCCGCGTGCCCGTCATCGCGGTGATTGGGGCTAACCAGCAGCGGCAGTTTGTGCGGCTGGGGGCTCAGTTCCGCGTCAAAGATCCCGAAGCTGCTGTTAATGCCTTGATTAAGGCTGATTTCAAAGCTAAAGCAACGCCGTTGATTAGTGCCTGAGGGGACGTTTAATGCCTTGCCTGCCCACAGTGTAAAAACCCTCCAACCAGAGACCTGGCTACAGTTTCAGGGAAAGCTACGGACGGTTCTAGTTTGCCCCTAGCCTGTCGCTGCCATGCCCATCGACCACGATCGCCTGTTCAAAGAACTCCTGACCACCTTCTTTCTGGAGTTTTTACAGCTCTTCTTGCCCGACGTCATCACCTACCTTGACCCCGAGTCCCTCACCTTCCTCGATAAAGAGGTCTTTACCGATGTCACCGCAGGCCAACGCTACGAGGCGGATCTACTGGTTCAAGCTCGGTTTCAATCGCAGCCGTCCTATTTCCTCATCCATGTGGAGAACCAGGCCACAGCTCAAACCACCTTTGGCCAGCGGATGTTTCGCTACTTTGCGCGATTGTATGAGAAGTACGACTACCCGGTCTATCCCGTGGTCGTGTTTTCCTACGACCAGCCCAGAACCCCGGCGGCCAGCCAGTTCACCCTTGAGTTTGCTGACTTAGCCGTGTTGCAGTTCCGGTACCGCGTCATCCAACTCAACCAGCTGCACTGGCGCGATTTTTTGCGACAATCGAATCCGGTTGCAGCAGCGCTGATGGCCAAAATGCAGATTGACCCGGCAGATCGCCCCAAGGTCAAGGCGGAGTGTCTGCGATTGCTGGTCACCCTTCGGCTTGACCCGGCCAGAATGCAGTTGATTTCTGGGTTTGTAGATACCTACCTGACCCTCACCCCAGAGGAAGACGCCGTCTTCAGCGAAGAGATTAGTAGAATTGGAGCAGCAGAGCAGGAGCAAGTGATGGAACTCGTAACAAGCTGGATGGAAAAGGGTCTGGAGCAAGGGCTACAACGAGGCATAGAGCAAGGGCTGCAAGAAGGCCGCCGAGAAGGCGAACTCAAGCTATTGCTGCGGCTGTTAAGCCAACGGCTGGGAACCTTGTCTGCGGTGCTGCAAGCCCAGGTTCAAGGACTGACGGAGCCACAAATAGAGGCGTTAATTGACACCCTAGCCACTGTAACCACCCTGGAGGACTTAGCCAGTTGGCTGGATGCCGTAGAAACCTCGGAGGGCTTTGTTGGCGTGCGGGCTCACGTCTTGCAGCAGTTGCGCCAGCAAGTCGGGCATCTTTCCCCGGTTCAAAAACAGCAGCTATTGGGCTTAGCCGATGCTCAACTGCAAGCTCTACAAGAGACCTTGACGACCTTTGCAACTGGCCAAGACCTGGACCACTGGATAGCGGCAACGGCTCCAAACGCCTAGACAATACCCCGCCCTACTCACAGGCCCGACTCAGCACCAGCCGCCCATCCGGTAACCGATACACTCCATCCGGCTCCACAATGGCGTTACCGGCGGGATACATCGTGGTTGCAGCGGTGCCTGCCTCTGGCCCATTGCGCACCACCTCGGTGGGAAACGCCGCCACCCCCGCCCCCGGCTGCGACGGCAACCCGCCTGCCCCGGTAATCACAAACGCACCCAGGCTTTCGTCGGTGCGGGCGATGCAACTGCCAGCGGTGAGGGCGGCGGTGTCGGTGATGGTATCTGCCAGGTTGGTGAGGCTACCTTCAATAAAGCTGGTATCCAGGGCATCAATAGCCACGGTGCCACTGACTCCCAGCGCTGAACTAGCGGTAATGTCGCTGAGGGGTGTTTCTTCAGGGCGAGGTTCAATCCCAAAGATGCCCCTGGCGGTGATGGTGACATTGCCCCCGGCTCCAGTAAAGGCATTGGCAGTGATATTGCTGTCTTCAGCAGGGATCGCGACGATAAACGGCACGTTAATGGTGATGT
>CAYUBC010000571.1:0-2216 GCA_964442885.1 uncultured bacterium
GTGGGACTGCTACCTGACCCTGCGGGGCGTCAAGACCCTGGCCCTGCGCATGGAAGAACTGGCCCAGTCCCAGAACCGCACCGAGCAGCGCATAGAGGAAATGACTCGGGCCCAAACCCAAACTGAGATTGCCATTCGCGAGCTCACCGAGGGGCTAATTGACGTGCGCAGGCAGGTAGGCGGCTTAGCTACTACGGTTGGCTATCGGCTGGAAGATGAAGCCTACAAAGCGTTGCCGACTCTACTCGCGCGCGACCATCACATTGAAATTCAGGGACGGCTGAAGCGTGGCTATGTTACCGATGCCCAGGGGCGTGTGCTGGAAGTCAACATCCTGGGAGATGGGATGCAGAACGAGCAGCCCATCAAAATCATTGGTGAAAGCAAGAGCCAGTTGTCTATTCCCAATATTGATCGCTTTGTCCGCCGCCATGTGACGCCATTACAGCAGGTCTTTCCCAGGGTGTTTCCAGTGTTGATTACCTACATGGTGTCCAGCCCCGAGGTCGATGCCTATGCCGAGGAACAGGGGATTGCCCTCTACTATTCCTACGACTTTTAGCCCACTTCAGCAGCGATATTTCCCCCCGAGCTCCCGGCAGGAAATTGCCGCGCTAATTCAGCCTGGGTGGTTTAATAATAAAGATTCTGCCGCGTGTTGTTGAGAGAACCCCGTTGGGAGTAAGTGCCTTGTATCAGTGCCCTAAGGAAGGTGACATCAACCTTCAAGATAGCCAGCTTGCCCCTGGGCTACCGGCAAAAAGCTGTCCCAGTTGCGGTGGGGCTTGGATTCAGCCGGAGCACTACGTCCACTGGCAACGGCAGCAGGTCGATGAGGATGCCCCACTCCAGGTGGCCGTGCTGCCACTATTGCTGAGTACGCCCTTTCAGCCTGGGTTGCTGGACAATCGGGCGGCGCTTTGCCCCGACTGTCGCAGCTACCTGGTGCGGGGGAGAATTACGCTCAAGCAGAGTTCGTTTTATGTAGAGCGCTGCCCCAACTGCAAAGGCATCTGGTGTGATGCTGGTGAGTGGGAGATCCTTCAGCAGCTTAAGCTCGATACCCATATTGAGCATATCTTCTTGCCAGAGTGGCAGGCCCTGGTGCGGGACATGGAGCACGGTGAGCGGGAAAAACAGGCCATTGTAGACAAGCTAGGGCCGGACATTGCTGACCGCATTTTTGCGCTGGCTGACCTGCTAGAACATCACCCAAATGGTGATTTTGGGGTTGCTTACCTGATGCGACGGTTTGAGTCCTAGGCGCTGAAAATTTATTGACCTAATAGGATGCAGCGCGACAGAGTGTTTGGCTAGTCCAAGTTCATGGCCTCAGTTCTTACTTAAAATCCTTTCCTTCCCTCGCTGGTTATGACAGAGTCTCTTCTCGCCCTTGACGACTTCTCCGCTACCTATCCTGGACAAACTCAGCGGGCTGTGGATAGCGTCTGTCTGTCGCTGGCGGCGGGGGAAAAGCTGGGTTTGGTCGGGGAGTCGGGCTGCGGTAAATCTACCCTGGGGCGAGCGGCGTTACGGCTGTTGCCCAAGGATACTGACCTGCAGGGCCGGATTTGGTTTAACCACGAGTCTGTGCTGGATTTCACACCCCGACGGCTGCGTCAGTTTCGGGGTGAGGCCGTTGCCTTGGTGTTTCAAGACCCCATGACCCGCCTCAACCCGCTGATGACCATTGGTGACCACTGCATCGAAACGCTACAGGCTCATCGACCAAACGTAGCCAGAGTCGAGGCACGGGAGCGGGCGATCGCGGTGCTGGAGAAGGTCAATATTCCCGCTAGCCGCCTGGGACAGTATCCCCACGAGTTTAGCGGTGGGATGCGGCAGCGGGTGGCCATTGCCCTGGCGATGATTCTAGAGCCTCGCCTGATTGTGGCTGATGAGCCAACCACCAGCCTGGATGTGACCGTGTCGGCTCAAATTCTGGAGGAACTCGCCCACCTGTGTGAGGAACTGGGCACAGCCCTCTTGCTGATTTCCCACGATCTATCCCTGGTGGCAGAGTACTGCGATCGGGTAGCAGTCATGTACCAGGGCGCAATTGTGGAAGAGGGTAGGGCGGCGCTTGTGCTTCGCCATCCCCAAAACGACTATACGCAGTCCCTGGTAAACTCTACGCTGCGGCTTCAACAGACCGAGGGACAGCTCTACAGCCCAGCGACAACCGAGCCAATTTTACGCTTGACGGAGGTCAAGCA
>CAYUBC010000571.1:2226-2766 GCA_964442885.1 uncultured bacterium
CAAGCAATATTACACCCTAGACACTAATCCCATTGCCCGGTTTTTAGGCGGACAATCCCCATCTATGATCAAAGCCGTGGACGGCGTGTCTCTGGAGATTTACCCTGGGGAGATTCTGGGGCTGGTGGGTGAGTCGGGCTGCGGCAAAAGCACCCTATCGCGCACAATTCTGCAATTAATTAAACCCACCGCCGGCCAGGTGGAGTTTTGCGGTACTGACCTGACGCAACTCTCCCCGTCCGCTATGCGGCAGCAGCGCCGCCAGTTGCAAATGGTGTTTCAAGACCCCCACGCCTGTCTTAATCCGCTGATGACCGTGGGCCAGGGCATCGTTGATCCATTGCTGATTCATGGTTTGGCGACTGGCGCTGAGGCCGAGCAGCAGGCCCACGATATGCTGGCCCACGTTAGCCTGACGCCCACCAGCGACTTTTTCCACCGTTTGCCGGGCGACCTCTCTGGCGGGCAGCAACAGCGAGTGGCCATTGCCCGCGCTTTGATTACCAAACCTAAGCTAGTCATCTGCGATGAGCCGGTCAG
>CAYUBC010000572.1:0-2756 GCA_964442885.1 uncultured bacterium
TGTGCTTTGGCGGGTTTGACACGCGGGAATACTATCAACTGACGGACAGCCAATACCTGGTGGATGGGGCCACGGGCTGTGGCAACCAGCTCAACTTTTCTCACCCGGTCACCCAAAATTTGGTGCTCGACTCCCTCACCTACTGGCTAGAGGAGATGGGGGTAGACGGCTTCCGCTTTGACTTGGCTCCGGTGCTGGGCCGCACCCCCAGCGCCTTTGCGCGCGAGCACTGGGGCGAGCAACGGCAATTCTTCCCTCGCCACGGACTGCTAGAGCAGATTAAGCAACTGGGCGATCGCCACCGGGCCGAAATGATTGCCGAAGCCTGGGATATCTGGGGTTACGAAGTTGGCAACTTCCCGGCGGGCTGGGGCGAGTGGAACGGGCGCTACCGCGATGCCATCCGCCGGTTTATGAAGGGCGACGCCAACACCAGAGCCTTCACCGAACAGGTCAACGGCGACTACCTAAGCTTTAACGACCAGGGCGGCCCGCAACGCTCCATCAACTTCATCGTCGCCCACGATGGCTTTACGCTGATGGATCTGGTTAGCTACAACACCAAAAACAACCTGCAACCCTGGCCCTTTGGCCCCTCCGACGGCGGCAGCGACAGCAACGACAGTTGGGATTCTGGCGGTAGCCAAAGCCTGCGGCGGCAGCGACTGCGGAATTTTTGGACTATTCAAACCTTTTCCAGGGGCGTGCCTATGACCGTGTGGGGCGATGAATTTGGCCGCACCCAAAACGGCAACAACAACCCCTACAACATCGACAGCGTGGCCACTTGGAGCAACTACGCCATGCTGGCCACCAACCACCCCACCGCCGTAGATACTGGCTATCCTAGCGCTAGCTACCACGACAATTTTGGCGCTGGAAACAACCCTGATCATCGCAACCCGTTGTTTGTCTTCACCCACTACGTGCTGCACCTGCGTAACCAACACCCTGCCCTGCGCCAGCGCACCTACGGGGATTTTCAAATGGATGCTGGCGGCGATGTTACCTATCAGTTCAAACAGCGTGATGGTAAATCAGACTTGAATGAGCGCGATCGCTGCGTCTGGCTCCGCATCGACGGTAGCGAAGTTGGCGACCACGACTTTTTGCTGCTAATTAATATGTATTCTGCATCGGTTACCTTTGCCGTGCCCGATGACCCCGGCTACACCTGGTACCGGATTATTGACACCGCCACCTGGGCTGAGGAACATCACAACATCTGGCCCATTGACCAAGCCGCGCCAATTGAAGGCAACTATGGTGTGCATCCCTTTTCTATCGTAGTGCTGGAAGAAATCAAGTCGGCCTAACGGTACAGAAAACGCGGCATCACAGGGTTGTGGTGCCGTGTTGCAAAACTACGTCAAGCCCCAGGTTTTTGTGGCGAATGCCAGGTTAACTATCCCTGGCCCACCAACCTGGGGGTTGATGCAGACCCAGGCCGTTGCTGGCCTCAGACCAGCGTAACCCCGGCTTCCCAAATACTCAGGGCATCTTGCACGGTCTTGGGGGCCAGGGTGTTGGGGTCACCCACGTAAATGCCCAGCGATCGCGCTACCTTGACCATGGTGCTGTCGGTTTCTACGGGGCCAGGGCAAATGCCACGGGTATGACAATCGCGAATCACCCCGATCACTTCCTTCAGGTCCTTGGAGAGCACGTGACCAGATTCCCAAATGACCAGGCGGTTGTATCGGCCCTCGGCGATCAGATCCACGGCCTCGCGGCCAAAGGCAGCGGCCAGTAGGCGATCCGACGCCGTGGGTATGCCACTGCGCTGGATGTGCCCCAGCACCGTGGCGCGGGTTTCCACCTGATCCATCTCGCAGTAGTCGTCATCGCCGGTTTGGCAGAGGGCACAACTGCGGTTGGCAATGAGCTTAGCCAGGTAGTCACCAACTAGCTTAACCGGCTCACCGCCTTCGCCCCGCACCCCTTCGGCCACCACCAGCAGGGCAAACTTGCGACCCTGATGGCGCATTTCGGCAATTTCCTGACAAATTTGGTTAATCACTGGTGGATTTAGCTCTGGTACCAGTTCTGGAATCAAAATCACATCGGCACCCCCGGCAATGCCAGAGTACAGGGCCAGGTGTCCGGCATCGCGGCCCATGACTTCCACCACCATGACGCGATCGTGGCTGGCGGCGGTAAAAGTGAGGTCGTAGAGAGCGCTGGTCACCGTCTGCACGGCAGTGTTAAAGCCGATGGATTTCTCCGTAAACGGCACATCGTTATCAATGGTTTTGGGAATACCAATCAGATTCCAGCCGCCCTTGCAGGCCAGTTCGTAAATAATATCCAGGCTACCGTCGCCGCCGATGGCAATCAGGCAGTCCAGATTGAGTAGACGATAGCCCTCCAGAATTTTAGCCACCGCTACGGGGTCTTCCGGGTGTCCTTTATTGAGAGAGCCTAGAATCGATCCACTGAGAAACTGCAAGATATCCAAGCCCTGAAGAATACCCGGCATGTCGTAGCCATGCTCCCGCAAAATCAGGTCATCCGGGTTGTACTTACCGTCAGCAATTTGAATTAATCCATCGGTGCTGTAGGGAATGCCAATCACATCCCAATCACGCCGATTGGCACACCTAACTACAGCCCGAATAACGGCATTCAGGCCGGGGCAATCACCGCCGCTAGTGAGGATACCGATGCGTTTTGGAGTGGACATGGGGGGCTCCTTGGGTGAGAGGAAGGGGAATTTGGGATTTTGGATTTGCGATTTTGGATTTTGGAATCCCCTC
>CAYUBC010000573.1:0-2706 GCA_964442885.1 uncultured bacterium
CTCAGCACGTTAGTGGCGAAGCGAATCCAGTGGGCTACCGGGGCAGGGCTAAACTCTACCAGGTAGACAGCGGCCAGCAGCCCAAAGGGCACACTCACCGCGGCCCCGATGGCCACCATTACCACCGTGCCGACGAGGGCATTGGCAAACCCCCCTCCCTCAACCAATGGGGCGGGCGGCAGGGCGATGAAGGCTTCTAGATCGAGACGGTCGGCCCCACGATAGACAACGTACCCAATCACCAGCAGCAGCGGGATCAAGGCCAGGACGGTAAACAATCCGGCTAAGCCAGTCCAGAACGACTCCCCCAGGCGCTGGTAAGACGATGGCCGACTAGCCACAGCGACCATGGCATTTTGGGCATGGGTTGGAACATTGGATGCGGCTGCCATAGCATTCTCCTACCTATAGGTCACCCGGCTGACAATCCATTCCGCCAGCACATTAACCACCAGCGTCAGCCCAAACAGCACCAGGCCAGCGTACATCAAGGCTCCTACCTGCCAGTCTCGGGCTTCGGCAAACTGGTTAGCCAGCAGCGAAGCAATGGTGTTGGCTGGGGCTAAAAGAGAGGGGCTGAGCACGTTGGAGTTGCCGATCACCATTGTGACGGCCATGGTCTCTCCCATCGCCCGTCCCAAAGCCAGCATTGTGCCGCCAAAAATGCCCGAAAATGCGGCTGGAATCAGTACCCGAAAGATAGTTGTCCAGCGAGTGGCCCCTAGCCCCAGGGCCGCTTGCCGCAGGGTAGGCGGCAGGGAGGCCAGGGAGTCTCTGGAGATGGCTGTGATTAAGGGCAGAATCATCACGGTCAAAATTAACGCCGCAGGAAACAGGCCGGGGCCAAGGTACTGAGTACTGAACCAGGGCATCCACCCAACGTGCTCGTGGAGCCAGGTGCCAACAGGTTTCAGGAAGGGAATCAACACATAAATTCCCCAAAGGCCGTAAACTACGCTGGGAATAGCGGCCAGCAATTCCACCATAAAATTGAGGGTGAGCCTCAATTTTGCAGGCAGAAAATTCTCACTTAGAAAAACGGCTGTACCCACGCCAATGGGAATGGCCAGCAATAAAGCAATTAAGGAACTTGCTAAGGTGCCATAAATCATTGGCAACGCGCCATAGTCATCTTCTACAGGGTTCCAGGCGCTCGTAGTCATAAAGAACAGCCCATAGCGCCTGATGGCGGGCAAGGCATCGAACCCAACTGAAATAGCAATATAAATGAGAATACCAACCACCCCAAAGGCAAATAGCCGGGTCATCCATTGAAAGCCTTGATCTAACCAAAGACTGTATCGTGAACGGGGTGAAATTTTTGGAAAAGCATCGTCAATCCAGGGTAACGCCATAGGAGTGACCTGAGAAAATGGATGATAAGGTATCCTAAATGCCTGACTAAATTAGCTGAAACTACAGCCCAAGATACCCAGATATTATTCTCTGAGCGCCACTAAAAAATGGAGGTTGACTATCTTAGATGGGGCGCAGCTCGGAGACTCATAATCCAGAACATTGGCTGGCAAGTCATTACCAACCTCTGCAACGGCCAGGTTTGAGGATGTGATGATCCTCTGGGTTGTTCGAGGCTTCTTACACTTAAAATTCTAGGTTCTCTAGGGGTCAGGAAAGTTAAATTTAAAGCTATTTAATATAGGCCAGCCGTTTTTCACCCTTTCGCCTGGATGCAAGGAAGAAGGCGATGCTGGGGTGACGGCCATGTCTCGTTAGCCTATCGCTTGGCCTGGCGTTGATGGTGCCAATAGGTGAGGCCGCCGCCAAGCAGGGGAATGAGCGGCATCACCAACAACCACCAGGCCGAGGGCGGCGAGGGGGGCAGGGCAACCACCAACGGTGTAAAGGTGAGGGCGTCAGGGGGGAGTAAAACCAGGGCACTGACTAGCTCTTGGGGAGAGAGGGCCACGGCTAGAACCTGCTGAGTTTTAGGCCCGACAATGCCATCGGTCGGCAACCCCTGCTGCTGCTGAAAGATTTTGACGGCCTGGGTGGTAGTAGGCCCATAGCGGCCATCGACGGGGGCCTCGTAGACGCCTAACTGGGCCAGGCTGGCCTGGAGTTGGCTCACTTCGGTGCCCTGGCTACCTGGCTGAAGCAGCGGTAGCGGGAGAGTAGTCTGGGCTAACGGGGCTGGGTTGGGTTGGTTGGGTGTCATCCTTGGGCAAACCCCCACAGCCAAATGGGTAAGGTCAATAATAGCCCGACGGAACTTAGCCCTACACAGGTGACGGACAGATCGCGATCCAACTCGTAGGCTTCAGCCAAGACCAGGTTAGAAAAGGCGCTGGGCATGCCAGCTTGCAGTACCATCACCAGCCGGGGCGGGCCGTCTATACCCAGGGCGGTGAGCCCTAACCCCACGGCCAGGGGTAAAATTAGCATTTTAATGGCAATGGCGGCCCCGGCCCGCGACACATGCCGCCAAGAACTGAGCTGCTGAATGCGCAGCCCCATCAGCACCAGGGACAGCAGCACAATCAGCCAGGCAAACCCGTAGAGCAAGCTGTCTAGCCAGACTGGGAGCAGGATGGTTTTCAGCACCAGCCCCAGGCCAAAGGCCAGAATAATTGGGTTCCGCACGATCTCCAGCAGCCAGCTTAACCAGGCCGGATGGGTTTTGGGGTGCTGACGATCGCTGAACTCGGACGCCAGCACCGCGCCCAGGCCATAGGAACCCAGCAAGGT
>CAYUBC010000574.1:0-2705 GCA_964442885.1 uncultured bacterium
TTGTAAACTTCGGAAATTTCCGTAAGCGTTTGCTAGCATGCTTTTCTGATTAGAAGAACTTATCACCATGCTGTCGGAAGAGCCGAGGTTATAGATCTTATGCGATCTATTAGTAGTCAACCACCAGGTATATTAAGATCTATAACTATTAGCACGCAGTGGGAAGAATAATATAGAGGTTTTCACTCGGATGAGCTATGAGTAGGTTTCCCATGTCTATAAGTTAAAAGACTTTTCTTAGTTAAAATGTACTTCATGCATTCAGGAGCCACTATGAAAATTAAGGTGGTAAAAGGTCATTATTTGCCTTTACTAATTAACCCGATAGGATTCTGTTTATCAGTGCCCGTTTAGCACATCGACTAGAGCGTGAGGATTATGAACGAAATGGTCTCTAACCCCATGCCAAACTCTGAAGACAATCTTCAGTCTGAAGACGACCTTCAGCCAGAATATCGCTTTGACTACCAAAAAGCGAAGCCCAATCGATTTGTAGCTCGTAATCAGGCTGAGAATCTGAAGGCTGTTGTTTTAGATGATGATTTAGCTCAGGTTTTTACAACTCCTGAATCGGTTAGCAAAGCTCTGAGAGCCTTCATCAAGGCAATTCCACAGCCGTAGCAGGGGCTTTACAATCCACGATGCTCTGCTCCACCTCAGACGGATAGGTTGTCAGTAGCCTATGCCGCGATCGCAGGTAATGCCGCTTGTATCGTGTTGTTATCGGGAACTGGATTGAGCGGAGAAGCGTAATATCTTTTCAAACCAGGCTTCAAAGCGATCGCCCAAGGCTTCTAGCGAATAGACTTCCTCGGCTTGGCGACGGCAGGCCGAGCGGTCTAGCGCGTCTACGGATTGAATGGCTGCCGCTAGAGCCGCCACATCGTCAGGGGGAACTAGCCAGCCGGTTTTGCCCGGTTGCACAATTTCGGCGGGGCCACCACGGTGGTAGGCAATGACCGGCACACCGCAGGCCAGGGCTTCGATGGCCACATTACCGAAGGCTTCGACCCAGCGTGGGGTCATCACCAGGGCACGGCACTGGCGGAGGATGGCCTGGAGTTCCTGGGTGGGCAAAAAGCCCAGATAATACTCCCTGGCCTGGGGAAATTCCTGGCAGATCTGCTGCCAGTAGGCTGTATCCTCTAGCTTGCCAAGAATTTTGAGGGGAACCTGGGCGATCGCGGCGGCGGCGAGGGCATCTTCCAGTCCTTTTTCCGGTGAAATGCGCCCCAGCCAGGCCATGGCCGGGCCGGGAGTCGTACAAAAGTGGTAACGCTCCAGGTCAATGGCGCTGCTGAGGATTTCAAAGGCATCGGCAACGCCAAAGGTTCCGGCCTGGGTGCGAGTGTAGGCCCCTAACCGGCCCGGAAACTGCTGGGCGACCTGACGAAGAACCCGATCCATCCCGTCGTTAAGGGAGCCCATGGTGACAAAGTGGGCTACCGGGGTACGAAAAAATGGCGTCAGGTAAAAGGGCAGCCAATCGTAGGCCAGGTTGACCAGTAGATCCACCGCCTGCTGATGCTGGTAGGCATAGTGCCAGAGGTTGCCCAGGACGTTGTCAGCGGGGAGGATGACCGGCGCATCCCGTCCCTGGGTGTGGGCAGTGGGTTGCAGTTGCCCGGTAATTTCAACAATGGGAACGTTCTCCAGCACCGACCCCTCTGGGGCCAGCACGAGTACCTCGTGCCCCCGCCGCAGGAGTTCCTGAGCCAGGTTTAGCAGCGTGAGCTCTACCCCACCGCCCAGGCCAGAGCCTAAGGGGCCTACCGGGGTAGAAACCAGCATCAACCGACGTGGTGGGTGCAACATAGCCAGGATTAAGGGGAAGGCGGCAGACGATCACCCACATAGGCGGACTCTGGTGGCAGCGACTCTGGGGAGGAACTAGCGCGAATGCGGTTAAGCTGTTCCAGGGCCCAGCGAGCTGTTTCCTGTACTTCCAGGTCGGGATCCTGGGTGGCATGGGCGAGCATGTGGCTGAGCTGCACTGTTGTATCGTACACCCTGGATAGGTCGCGAATGGCATTTTTCCGTACCTCCGGGCTGGGGTCTTGCAGCCCTAGAGCCAGGGCTCGGTGCATGGGTTTAAGGCTGCGGCTGCTAATCTCAGCCAGTGCGGCTAAAATCAAGCTTTTTTCCTGGGAATCAGCGGTCAGCAAGCCATTAATCAGGGGTTGAATGGCCGCTGAGTGGCCGCGCTGTCCCAGTTCCCAAATAGCTCGGTGGCGCACCGTTGGATCGGAGCTGGCCAGCTCGTCGATCAGGGTATCGACAATGTTGACCGGGGTTAGACGGCTGGTTTCTTCCGGTGGGGCGGTGAGGGCCATGGACGGGGCAGGCCGGGTTTCCGCAAGGGGCAGGCCAGGGGGTGGGTCTAGGCTGGCGGCTGAGTTGTGCCCCGGCCTCACGTTGTCCTGATTCGACAGTAGCGGCGGCGTGGGGTTGGGCGATGGTTGACGGCTGCGCCACCATAATCCGATGCCTAACAAACTGAGTGCTCCCACAATTCCCCCTAATCCCCACCGGGGTAAGGGAAGCGACCGGTCGGGCGGCGCAGCTGCCGTGGCGGGGTCAGGGGCTGGGGCCGTCGCTACCGCCTGATTTGGAACAGGCTGCCTGCCCTGCTGGGTGGCAGAGTCCAGCTTGACGACAACACTCGGGGAATCACCCCCTGCCCAGGAGGGGACGAGGGCAGGGTT
>CAYUBC010000575.1:0-894 GCA_964442885.1 uncultured bacterium
TCGATCAAGTCCTCACAGTGCAGGAAGACTTTGGCCAGCGGGTCAGCCACATTGTGTTTATGGGCATGGGTGAACCGCTGCTGAATACAGACCATGTGGTCGCCGCCATCCGTTGCCTCAACCAGGATGTGGGGATTAGCCAGCGCTCAATGACGCTTTCCACGGTGGGCATTCCTGGGCGCATCCGCAAACTGGCCGATGCGCAGCTTCAAGTCACCTTGGCCATTAGCCTGCATGCCTCTAACCAGGCCCAGCGGCTGCAACTCATTCCCAGCGCCAAAACCTACCCCCTGGAAGCGCTCCTAGAGGAATGCCGGGAGTACGTCAAACTCACTGGGCGGCGCGTCACCTTTGAGTACATCCTATTGGCCGACCTTAACGATCAGTCGGAGAATGCCGCTGAGTTAGCCCATCACCTGCGCGGCTTCCAGAGCCACGTCAACCTTATCCCCTACAACCCCATCGACGAGGCCGACTACCAGCGCCCTAGCGAGGCCAGCATCCGCGATTTTGTGGCCCAGCTTGAGGCCCGCCATATTGCGGTTAGCGTGCGCTACTCCAGAGGGCTAGAAGAAAATGCGGCCTGTGGGCAGTTGCGAGCCTCTAAGGTCGGGGCTGGATCAGTTGCCTAAAAAACGCCGTAAGTAGATAAGAACGATCCCATAAATGGTTAGCTTGCTGAGACTGCCGATTGAGATAGAGAAGTTAACTTCAATAAATTTCTGAGTAAGCTAGAGATTAATTTTTGATTCGGCTGAGGAGGGTTAGGCTCAAATGATGCAATCACCATCTAAGACACTAACCTTGGCGGAGTTTTTGCGGTTACCAGAAACAAAACCTGCGAGTGAATATATTGATGGTCAAATTATTCAGAAACCCATGCCTCAAGGGAAA
>CAYUBC010000575.1:904-2701 GCA_964442885.1 uncultured bacterium
GAAACACAGTGCTATTCAAGGAGAACTGGTATCTGCTATCAATGGAGTAGTTAAGTCCAAACGTATTGCTCGTGCATTTCCTGAGTTACGCAGTACCTTTGGAGGTCGTTCAATTGTTCCTGATATTGCTGTGTTCCTTTGGGATCGAATTCCCCGCGATCAAAATGGGGAGGTTGCCAATACGTTTCCTACCATGCCAGATTGGACAATTGAAATTTTATCCCCTGATCAAAGCCAAACAAAAGTAACAAAAAATATCCTCCACTGTCTACGGTATGGAACCCAAATGGGGTGGCTAATTGATCCAGATGAAAAAACCGTGTTTGTCTATCATCCAAAGCAGGAACCTGATGTGTTGGATGAGCCAGATGACGTTCTTGCTGTACCAGCGTTTGCGAGTGAATTACAGCTTACAATTAAGGACTTGTTTGCTTGGTTATTAGAGTAAACCTTGAGTAGTTGCCAGCCAGCTAACCCGGCGTTGGTGTGGATGGCAACAACGTGAATTCGGGCTAAGGAAGCATAACCCCGTGGAGGAACCAGGCGGTGACCCAGGAATTACCCAACCAGACCATTGCGACGGTCAATTCGGGAACCCTTGAAGCACGGCTGCTCAATTCACTGTAAGGCTCAGTCATGCCTACCTTAGTTAACTGCCACGTCATTGATGCCCACAATATTGGCGATTTGCTCTCATCGCCGCTTCACTATTTTGAGTTCCCTGGCTTTACGCCCAAAGCTTTGGATATTCGCACGGCTCAGGCCGAAGCACTCGCCGCAGACCACGTCATTTTTGGCGGTGGTGGCCTGTTATTCGAGCGTTTTCTACCCCAAATAGCCAGCATCCAGGCGACTAAGCAGGGGACAAAGCGCATTCTCTGGGGGGT
The DNA here is from genome assembly GCA_964442885.1 of uncultured bacterium. Classification (GTDB taxonomy): domain Bacteria; phylum Cyanobacteriota; class Cyanobacteriia; order Phormidesmidales; family Phormidesmidaceae; genus Nodosilinea. Next base: position 1,792 of record CAYUBC010000575.1, read on the forward strand.
AGGGCAGCAAAGCTACGCGCTCACCCAACTCAGTGACTACCGCCAGTTTGACTATCGCCCCTACGTGGCTCAGTGCGACCTGGTTGGCCTGCGCGATTTTGATGTGCCCTGGCCCTGGGTGCCCTGCGTTAGTTGCCTGCACCCCGCCTTTGACCTCCCTCGCACCCCTCAGCATGAGGTGGTGGTGTTCTCTCACAAAAAGTTTCACATTAGTTTTCCTGGTCTACCCCACCTCACCCACGAGGAGACTGACTTTGAGACCGTGTTGGATTTTCTGGGATCGGGGGAAACTATCTTGACCAGCTCCTTCCACGGGGCCTACTGGGGCACACTGCTGGGGCGCAAGGTGCTGGCCTTCCCCTTCAGCAGCAAGTTCGCTAGTCTAAAATATCCCCCCACCCTCTACCCCGTTAAGACCTGGAGCCCCGTGCGCTGGCGACTCTCCCTGTTTGGCAAGTCGCTCTACGAAAAGACGGATCCGCACCAATATTTTTGTACCACGGAGGGCTGGCAAACTCTCCTGCCCCAAACCCAGGCCTATCCCGATAGTCTGGCCGAGTGCCGCGCCGTCAATCAACAGTTTTACGCCAAGGTGATGGACTCAATCACCTAACACCGCCGGACGGAAATAACCCCCTGACTTGCTCAAGCAGACCCCCTGGTGTGACCAGGAATTTCCCTTTTGCCTGCTGCCTTTTGCCTTCTGTGAACCCAGCGATGTCTACTTCGCTTCCATCCAGTTGGGGCCAGCGTGGGCTTCTACCTTGAGGGGCACCGTCAGGTCTACTGCTAACTCCATCGTGGCGGTGATTTTAGGCTCCAGTTCTGCCCATTCGTTGGGGGGCACTTCAAACACCAGTTCGTCGTGGACTTGCAGCAGCAGGTTGGCCTGGTAGTGTTGCAGCAGGTC
>CAYUBC010000576.1:0-2699 GCA_964442885.1 uncultured bacterium
TAATTTATCCATCGCATAATCTCCTCTGTCTCTACGTCCACAACAATGATTGGCAGTCGGTGTTTATTAAGAATGAGTTGAGTCACATCCTGAGTAAAAAAGGCATTGTATGCAACTTTACTGATAGCTATGTACAACTTATGGTCTGGCGCTATTTCCTCTAAAAGATAGCGGTAAATGTCATACTGACCGAGAGCTTCTTTCAAATCTTGGATCTTGGATGCTCCAATAAAGCTTTTTACTTCTACGACTAGCTTTTGCCCATATCGTTCAACTGCAATCGGACGTTCAGCACCAAGGTCAGCGTACAGTACAGTTCTTCGATATTGAATAACGAAAGGATCATCTGTAATCAACCAGCCATCCTTAATTAGTGCAGTTTTTACGGCATTATGAATAATATCTAGCTTGGGCATAGAGTGTAGTCAGTCTATTTCTGGTTAGAATATAACTAAAAACTAGCCTGCGCAGATTTGAAAGCCTAATAATAGCCATGCTAGCAGTTGCAAGCTATGGCCTCATCAGTCCTTTACACTTACTTTTCGCTGGCTACTAACCCTATCCTTCTCCCGTAATGGAAAGCCCGTCCACCCAAACTCGTGGACATACGCCCCCTGGGGTGAGTTCCACTATTGGCTCGATGTGCAGAATCGCCTTGAGTAAGTCTCGAAAGTCGCCAGCCACAGTAGCCGAATCAACGCTTACTCGCTCATTGTGGTTGATTAGCCAGCCATCAAAGGGCAGCGAAAAGGAACCCTGGAGGGAATTTACGCCCGCATGCAGGGCTTGCAGATCGTCAATCAAAATAACGTTTTCAGCATTCTCTAGGGTGAACTCAGGTTGGGCTTCAGCACCCGGCAGCACATGGTAGAAGCTGGGGCCAACCGACACCTTAGCCCCAATTCCGGCATGGCCATTGGGCCTAGCCCCCATCCGCTTAGCCGTGCCAGCGCTATGGAGAAACTGAGTCAGCACGCCCTGCTCGATAATTGGCACCCGGCGGGTGGGGGTGCCTTCGTCGTCAAAGGTTTCGGCGCTGACGTTTTCGGGGTGCAGGGCATCGTCGTAGATCGACAGCAGCGGCGAGGCGATGGTTGTCCCCAACGAATCAACCGTGGAGAGGCTGCGATTATCAAGGATGCTCTGGGCGTTGTAGAGATTCGAGAACGCCCCCAACAGGCTCAAAAACGCCTCTCCAGAAAACACCACCCGGTACTTACCAGAGGGAATTTTGTCGTAGTTGAGGTGGCTGATAGTTTTTTCAGCGGCTTCTTTCAAACAGCCATTGAGATCCAGCACCGGCAGACCCCGATTTACCCGCATTGCCCCGGCGGAGCGAGGTTTGCGGCCCTCCTGCTCGGTTTTGCTGTAGAGGTAGACCGAGGCATAGGAACGGGCCTCCTGGCGCAGTGCCCCTTCACTATTAAGATAAAAGCGGTTAAGGCTGCGCTGGGCCAACCCATTGTAAGGAACACTGGCGATCGCCGGATGCGCCTCTAAAAGCTGCTTTTCCAGGTCAACCAGGGTAGTAATCAACTCGCCCACCGGCACGGGTGGCACCGTCTCAACCTGGACATCAGCCGTGGGCGCGGTGGCCTCAGGGCTAAAGTCAGGAATGTGCTCGTCTACCCCAAAATGGCTGGCTTCCCGCGCACTATCCAGGGCCAGATCCATCCCGGTAGGATCGACATCGCTGGTGGAGGTAACCCCCACCTTACCCTGCTCGTTCCATACCCGCACAATCACGCTGGAGCGGTTCGAGGCTTTCACCTGCTTGGGGTCGCCCTTATCAACCTGGACGCTGGTTTCATCTACGGAAGACCCGTAAACGTCGTACTTGGTAATCCCCAGCTTTTTAGCGCTGGTTTCGGCGTAGGCAGCGATGTCTTGGATGGTGGGCATGGTGAGGTGGTGGGAGGTAGTGAGATAGTGAGGTAGTGGGATGGTGAGAAGGTGGAGAAGTAGGAGAAGAGCGATAAAACAGAGTAACCGCGCAGCAGGATACGAACACCGGTGATGTCTTTACTAACTAGCCACTGTTCTTCGCTCTTCGTTCTTCGTTCTTCGTTCTTCGTTCTTCGTTCTTCGTTCTTCCAGCTAACGTCCGCCAACAGTAATAGAATCAACTCTCAAATGGGGTTGGCCGACGGTGACGTAGACACTGCCGCTGATGGAGCCACAGAAGCCAGCGGCCAGGCCGAGGTCGGTGGAGCACATGGAGATTTTGTCCATAATCTCGGTGGCTTCGCCAATTAGGGTGGCCCCTTTGAGGGGCTTGGTAACCTGGCCGTTTTCAATCAGGTAAGCTTCGTCTACGCCAAAGTTGAACTGGCCCGTAGCGCCAACGCTGCCGCCGCCCATTTTTTTGCAGTAAATGCCTTTATCGACGGAGGCAAACAGCTCATCCAGCGAGTAGTCACCAGGGGCAATATAGGTGTTGCGCATGCGGGAGGCGGCGGCGTAGGTATAGCCCTGACGGCGCCCGCTGCCCGTGCGGGGGTGGCCGGTGCGCACAGAACCAGCCCGGTCGGACAGGAAGTTGCGCAGGATGCCGTTTTCAATCAACAACGTGCGCTGGGCAGGCATCCCTTCATCATCCATGTCGATGGTGCCAAAGGCATCGGGGGAGAGCCCTTCATCCCAGGCAGTAAGGTTTTCGTGGGCAATCTTTTCGCCCTTTTTGTCGATGAAGGGAGTGG
>CAYUBC010000577.1:0-2691 GCA_964442885.1 uncultured bacterium
CCGCCAACTTCACCGCATTAACCCCTCTCCCTTTGCCTGCTACTGGCGCACCCCCTGGGGGGATGTCATCAGTTGCTCCCCTGAGCGCCTGATTCAGTTGCAGGGAAACCGCGCCCAAACCCGCCCCATCGCCGGGACTCGGCCACGGGGATCAACCTTAAACGAGGATCAAACCTACGCCCAAACCCTATTCACTAACCCTAAAGAACGGGCTGAACACATCATGCTGGTCGATTTAGAGCGGAACGACCTGGGTCGGGTCTGCCAGTGGGGCACCGTGCAGGTGGATGAATTGCTGACGATTGAAACCTACAGCCACGTTATGCATTTGGTCAGTAATGTCGTTGGGCAACTCAGGCCCGATTGCGATGCGGTTGACCTGATTCGAGCCGTCTTTCCGGGCGGTACCATTACGGGCTGCCCCAAGGTGCGCTGCATGGAAATCATCGAAGCCCTGGAACCAATACGTCGCAATCTATTCTACGGAGCCTGTGGCTATCTGGATCGACGGGGCCACCTGGACTTAAATATTTTGATTCGCACGCTGCTGCTGGGGCATACTGATGGCGCTCATCAGGCTATGACCGGCGGGCCAGCCCTATCGCCCGTGTGGGGCCAGGTAGGGGCTGGCATTGTAGCGGATAGCGATCCAGAACGGGAGTGGCTAGAGTCTTTGCAAAAGGCTCAGGCCCAACTGCTAGCGCTGGGGTTATCGTCAAGCTAACGTAAGCTTGCGAGCCGTGGCCATTGCCCTGGGTTTCTTGGATGAACCTTGCCCATGCCTGACGAGCCCTAAATTGCCAGACCAGACTAAATAAATCCAGAATGTCAAACCCGTCTTAAAATGCATGTGGCGAATTTAACTGACATAATTAACGTCTTAGCTGTACTGACTCCATCAATTTCCCTACTTGAATGAGCACAGAAACTTATCTCAACCATCCCAACTTTGGCCTGCTCTTCAGGGTGTGCATCGTGGACGATGGTCAGGAGTTATTTGCCACCCTCTACGCCCAGCGGTTGTTTTTTCTGGTGACTAACTCGGCTACAGAGGGGTTGGTTTTTCAACCCTTAGGTCGCAGCAGTGCCCGTCAAATGCTCGAAAACCGCCTCCGCCTGCTACGCCGAGCCGGGCAGCATGCCGACTACGATCTCCTCCAGAAAACCTACAAGCAAACTTTTCAGTAATGGCGGCAGCCTCTGTTCAGCAGATCACCGAACGCATCGCTAGTCTTCAGGCGGCGTTGCCCAGCCACGTTACGCTGATTGCGGTCACCAAATTCATGCCCGCAGAGGTGGTTCGCATTGCCTACGAAGCGGGGATCAGACACTTTGGCGAAAGCCGGGTGCAGGAGGCCATTGACAAGCAGGCCCAACTTACGGATTTATCCGACATCATCTGGCACCTGATTGGGCACCTGCAAACCAACAAAGTTCGCAAAGCCGTAGAGCACTTCCAGTGGATTCACTCCATCGATAGCCTCAAGCTGGCCGAGAAATTGGATCAGGCGGGGCTGGAATTACAGCAATCGCCCCAGGGGTGCCTTCAGGTTAAGCTTGTCCCTGACCCACCCAAATATGGCTTTGACTTGGACGAGTTAGAAGCGGCCTTGCCTCAGCTTGACCAACTCACTCACCTGCGCATCCGGGGGTTGATGGCCATTCCACCACAACAGGCGAACGAGGACACGGTACGCCAGGTGTTTCATGAGGCAAAAGCTCTGGGCGATCGCATCAACCAGGCTGGGTTTACCAACCTGCGCATAGAGCAACTGTCGATGGGCATGTCTGGCGACTACCCCCTGGCCATTGCGGCTGGTGCCACTATGGTGCGGTTGGGCACTACCCTATTTGGCCCCCGCCCCACCTAGATCAGCAGGGTTGTCATGGGTTTGAAGCAGAATTTTTCGCTTCAAGATACCTAAAAACGATAGGGTTCAAACACCCGTCTCAAACCTAGCTAAGATCTGCCTGATCAGATTCGCTTACTAACTCAAACCGGTCTCTGACCTGTGTATGGGGCAACTGCTCCAGCCAATCAGACCGGGCTATGAGCCGCTTCCCCTTGACGGGTGGAAACAACAGCCGCCCCAAAACTTTAACTAATTGTGAATAGACTATCCACTTCCGCGATTTCGTGTATACTGTGGACTCAAATATTCTGCACTCAGGATATTACGGTCTGTGCGCCACAGTCAGGTTGTGATAGTCAAGCAACCGGCAACGCAAATTAACCCCTATCGCTCATCGGTTTATCTATTTTTTGAAAAAGCCGTTGGCAAATTGGTAATAGGCGCTATCATGACCATCGGATAACCAAGGGTGTTTATCCCTGAATTTGCTTTGGGGTGCGCCCAACCTAAGAGAGTGATAGTCATCGTGGAGTGTAAGTTGTGAGCAATGTCTTTGCCAAACTGCGGGATTTCGTTGGGCTGAACGACCCAGCAGATTATGAATACGAATACGAAGAAATGGACGGTGAGGAATACCAAAACCTGTACCAGGAAGAAAATCCTCTACCGGCCGTTCAGCCCATGCCCGAAGAGCCTCGCAGCCGTCGCCGTCTGCGGGAGCGTCCCCTAACCTCTGATCCAGGAATGACCCCTATGGCCAGCAATGTAATTGGTATGCCTGGTGCCATGAACGGCACCTCTGAAGTAGTGGTGATGGAGCCTCGCTCCTTTGAAGAGA
>CAYUBC010000578.1:0-2690 GCA_964442885.1 uncultured bacterium
GATGCCACCCCTGGCGATCCCCCCCCAGCCCCCCTATCCTGCTCTGTTGCAGGCTCAATCGCCCTACCTGGCCGCCTACGAAGACCTGCGTACCAATCTGCGGCGTACACCGGCTCTGGCCGGCGAAAAGGAGCCCCGACTGGTGCTGGTCACGAGCCGTCGCGACCAGGAAGGCAAAACCACCACGGCGCTGAATTTAGCGATCGCCTCAGCCCGCGCCGGGCGGCGCACCCTGCTGATTGAAGCCGACCTGCAACAGCCCTCCCAAGCCCTGTGGCTGGGGCTAACCCTACCGCCAGAGGCCCCCAAAGAGCCGCGCCGCTACTACGCCGGACACTTTGGCGAGCCCATCCAACTCGTGCCCCAGGTGGAAAATCTCTACCTGGCCCCCAGCCCCGGCCCCCAACTGCACCCTGCTGCGGTAATCGAAGCGAGCGAGATGAAGCAATTCTTAATCGACGCCCGCGCCCGCTTTGACCTGGTGCTGCTAGACGGGCCGCCCCTGAGCCGCAACACCCATGCCCTCAGCCTGGCCAGCCAAACCGATGGGCTCCTGCTAATAGCCCGCCCTGGCTATGCCGAAAAAACCGGGCTCGACGCTCTCCTCGAAGACCTGCTGGAAATGGAGGATGTGGTAGTGCTTGGGGCCGTAGTCAACGCCGCCGACACCACGAGTACTGCGCCGGTTGAACCCGCCCCAGTTTTGACTACCAGCGCTGCCCCGGTGCTCAGCTCACCGGCTGAATCTGCTCGACCGCGCCCGGTAGACTTCTTTTAGCCATAGACTTTTAACAATAGGGTAGGATCAAAGGCGTTCATCAGACCCCTTTGAAACAGCAGGAGCGCCTCGATTGCCGACCCTGGGAGTTAACATCGACCACATTGCTACCATCCGCCAGGCCCGCCGGACGGTAGAACCTGACCCGGTAGCTGCCGCCGTACTGGCTGAACTGGCCGGGGCCGACGGCATTACCGTTCACCTGCGCGAAGACCGCCGCCACATCCAGGATCGCGATGTTCGCCTGCTGCGGCAAACCGTGCGTACCCACCTGAACCTGGAAATGGCCGCCACCGATGACATGGTCGCCATTGCCCTGGAGGTTAAACCCGACTATGTCACCCTGGTGCCCGAACGGCGAGAGGAAGTCACCACCGAAGGCGGGCTGGATGTGGCGGGCCAGGTGGATCGACTCAAAACGGTAGTGGCCCAGTTGCAGGATGCTGGCATTCCGGTCAGCCTGTTTATCGATGCTAAGGCTACTCAGATTGAAGCCTCGGCCCAGGTGCAGGCCCAATTCATCGAGCTGCACACTGGCCCCTACGCCGAAGCCCACCGCGGTGGCGATCGCCACCGCGAGCTGGCCATTCTAACCCAGGGCACCCAGCACGCCCTCAACCTGGGCCTGCGGGTTAACGCCGGTCACGGCCTCACCTACTGGAATACCTACCCCGTCGCCTGCATTGCTGGCATGGAAGAACTCAACATTGGCCACAGCATCATCAGCCGCGCCGCCCTGGTCGGTCTGGAACGAGCCGTGCAAGACATGAAACAGATCATCCAGGGCCAAGGATGAGGTATGATAGCGGCCCCGCTATTGTCTGATACCCCAAGTCCTATCTCCCTACCCGGACGGATAAGGTGTTTTCTGGAAAACAGCCTCCCCAGGGGTGGGCAGTGCCCACTAGATCTTTAGCCCACCCCTACCCCTCCCAGGAGGGGATATCCTGCCAAAATCCTCTCGCCCAACCGACAACTTCTCCAAAATCCAAAATCGCCAATCCAAAGCCCACCCCTACCCCTCCCAGGAGGGGATATCCTGCTAAAATCCTCTCGCCCAACCGACAACTTCTCCAAAATCCAAAATCCAAAATTTAGTCAATTTCCCTCTCCCAACGCCCCTTTTACCCCCAAAACCCCTATGACCACTTACTACTACGCCCTGGCTAGCGAAAAATTTCTTCTCGAAGAAGAGCCCTTTGAAGAAGTCCTTAAAGAACGCCGCCGCTACTATCAGGAGCAGGAGCAAGCGTTGGACTTTTGGCTGGTTAAATCCCCAGCCTTTCTAGAGGCTCCGGAACTGGCCGCCGTTAAGGCCAAATGCCCCCAGCCTGCGGTAGCCGTTGTCTCTACCAACAAAACCTTTATTACCTGGCTCAAGCTGCGCCTTGAATACATTGCCACGGGAGAATTTGAAGCCCCTACCGCCACCATCCCCGACCCGCTGGCCTCGGTAGGGGCAATGTCAGCCTAGGGATGCGGTTCACCGTTCAGGCTGTAGCAGGCACCGTTCCAGGGGTAAGGCCAAGATTGAGCCATCGGTCTTACACCTTTTACGTGTTACCCCCCTACATTCTGGCTGGTTTGGGCTAGAATCGCTGGCAGGTTATGGCAGTTAAGAGCACAAATGATGAACAGGTTTGGTCAGCATGTCCAGGCATTAGCAGCAGTTCAGGGGTCTCGGCGTCTGAGGTGGCTGGCGTGGGGCACGGCGGTGTTAGGTAGTATGGCAGTGCCTATGGTTGGGTTAGTGCCTGGTTTGCAGGCGGCTTTTCCACCCTGTCCGCCGCCCCAGGCCAACGAATATCTGCTGCTGGTGCGCGGCAACACCGAGGCTGAGCGCAACCGGATACAGGAACTGCTGCCCTCTAACAGCACGGTGATGGTGTGCGACTACCTCAGCGATACCGTG
>CAYUBC010000579.1:0-1919 GCA_964442885.1 uncultured bacterium
CCCGGAAGGCCATGCCGGTGAGTTTGCCCTTCAGTTCGGGCAGCACCAGGGTGACGGCCTTAGCCGCCCCAGTGGAAGAGGGGATGATGTTCTGGCCTGCTCCGCGTCCACCCCGGAAGTCCTTCTTGGAGGGGCCATCTACGGTGGGTTGGGTGGCCGTGGCAGAGTGTACGGTGGTCATCAGCCCTTCGGTGAGCACAAAGTTGTCTTGGATGACCTTGGTGATGGGGGCCAGGCAATTAGTGGTACAACTAGCGTTAGATACCACCAGGTCATTGGCGGGGTTGTAGGTTTCGTGGTTAACCCCCACGACCATGGTGTGCACCTTTTCAGGATCCTTAGTGGGAGCCGAGATGATCACCCGCTTCGCCCCGGCATCAATGTGCTGGTGGGCCGTGTCAAAGGTGGTGAACAGACCCGTGGATTCCACCACGTAGTCAGCGCCCAGGTCTTTCCAGGGCAGTTCTGCCGGGTTGCGCACCGACATACAGGGCACTTTTTTGCCATCCACAATGATGGCATCCTCTGTGGCTTCAACGGTGCCGTCAAAGCGCCCGTGGGTAGAGTCGTACTTGAGCAGATAGGCCAGGTTTGCGGCAGGTACCAGGTCGTTAATGCCAACAAATTCAATATTGGGATTTTTGACCCCGCCCCGAAATACCAGGCGGCCAATGCGGCCAAATCCGTTAATACCAACTTTGAGGGTTGTCATGTTGGGTAGTCCTTCGCGTAGGTTTGCATCACTTACAGTAAAGACGATGTTTTCTAAGGATGCAGGAATTAGATAAACCTTTAGTAAAGAAGACCACTAAAGCATGAGATGATAGCTCGCCACAGTCAAGCTTTTCCAGCACCGTCCTGTCCGTCACAGCCCCGCATCGGCGGCGGTACTGCGGCCCTGCCGGGTTCTGAGGGGCCAGGGGTTTGGTCAGGGAATCCTGAAGGGGCCAATCTCGCTGGTAAAACTGGGCTAGCTGACAGCAGCGACAGCCCCCTGTGCTGATCGGCGACAGAACCTCGTAGAGTAGGTTAAGCCTTGATTAACTGGCCGTCTACTGTCCTGTTACCGCGTTATCTATGCCGCCTATGTCTTTAACACGCCTTCAAGAGCAGTTAGATCGCTACTATGCCCAGGTCAAAACCGTCATTTTGTCGCGCCAGCATCCGGTGAGCGGGTTGATGCCCGCCAGCACAGCGGTTAACAGCCACGGCAACTACACCGATGCCTGGGTGCGCGACAATGTCTACAGCATTTTGGCGGTGTGGGGCTTGGCCCTGGCCTATCGCCAGCTTGACGACGACCAGGGCCGCACGGTGGAACTGGAGCAGAGCGTCGTGAAGCTGATGCGGGGGCTATTGGTGGCAATGCTGCGCCAGGCCCACAAGGTGGAGGCTTTTAAGGAGCGGCAGGATCCCCTGGAAGCGCTCCATGCCAAGTACGACACGGCGACGGGCACCCCGGTGGTGGGGGATGATGAGTGGGGCCACCTGCAAATTGACGCAACATCGGTATTCCTGCTCATGCTGGCCCAGATGACGGCCTCTGGGCTGCAACTGATCTACACCCAGGACGAGGTCAACTTTGTCCAAAACCTGGTCTACTACATTGGTCGGGCCTACCGCACCCCAGACTACGGCATCTGGGAGCGGGGTAACAAAATCAACCATGGCAAGCCCGAACTTAACGCCAGTTCTGTGGGCATGGCCAAGGCCGCCCTGGAAGCCATGCGGGGCATGAATCTGTTTGGCATGCGGGGCGGGCAGTCGTCCATCATCCACGTGCTCACCGACGAAATTGCCCGGGCTCGCATCACCCTGGACTCTCTGCTGCCCAGGGAATCGGGCTCCAAGGAGGTGGATGCTGCCTTGCTCAGCATCATGGGGTTCCCGGCCTTTGCGGTGGAGGATGCCGACCTGGT
>CAYUBC010000579.1:1929-2685 GCA_964442885.1 uncultured bacterium
GCAAGACCCGGCAAAAAATCGTCGATAAGCTCCAGGGGCGCTACGGCTGCAAACGGTTTCTGCGAGATGGCCACCAGACTGTTCTGGAAGACACTACCCGGCTCCATTACGAACCCGAAGAACTGCGCCAGTTTGAGCATATTGAATGCGAGTGGCCGCTGTTTTTCACCTACCTGTGGCTCGACAGTCTGTTCGCAAGCGATAGGGAGCAGCTTAGCTTTTACCAGGCCCGTCTGGCGGCGCTGGCCATCGACTCTAACGATGGCGGTCTGCTGCCAGAGCTGTACTACGTTCCTGCCGAAGCCCTCGACCTGGAGCGTGAGAAACCCGGCAGCCAGACCCGCCTGCCCAACGACAACATTCCCCTGGTGTGGGCGCAGAGTCTCTATCTTCTGGGTCAGCTCCTCCACGATGGCCTGCTCAAACCCGGTGATTTAGATCCCCTGGGTCGTCATCTCAAAATTGGCGAGCAGCGCTACCCATCGGTGCAAATTGCCCTGCTGGCCGAAGACAAAGCCCTACAGTTGGAACTCAGTACCTGTGGGTTGCCCACCCAAACCCTGGAGGAAATTGCCCCGGTGCAGGTGCTTCCGGCCACAGACCTCTCGGCCATCTATGCCGAAATTGGCAAAAATACGGCCTTGGGCCTGAGCGGTCGCCCCGTTCGCCGCCTGCGCAGTCTCACCACCTCCCGTGTGTTTCGCATCAAGGGGGATGCCGTGGTCTTTTTGCCATCGTTTTTGGATCAACAGCGCT
>CAYUBC010000580.1:0-2684 GCA_964442885.1 uncultured bacterium
CCGCCGCACCATGCGCACCTCGGTGGAGGGCAATTTCAGTGTGACGTAGTCTCCCTCCTTGGCCACCACCTGGGCTCCAGCCCCCGCCAAACGCACCATCTGACCGCCCTTCCCCGGCTGCATCTCGATGTTATGGACGGTGGTACCCAGAGGGATTTTGTACAGTGGCAGGGCATTACCCACTTCCAAGGGCGAATCCGGGCCAGACACCACCGTGGTTCCTACGGCCAAACCTGCCGGGCAAATAATATACCGCTTCTCACCATCTTCATAGTGCAGCAGAGAAATACGAGCATTCCGGTTAGGGTCATACTCAATGGTGGCTACCTTAGCCGGTACACCGACCTTGTCACGCCGGAAATCAATCACCCGGTACAGCCGCTTGTGCCCACCGCCCCGATGGCGGCAGGTAATCACACCCCGATTGTTGCGCCCCTTGGGACGATGCTTAGAGAGAGTCAGGGACTTCTCAGGTTCGCTATGGGTAATTTCGGCAAACTCGGAGACGGTTCGCTCGCGCGTACCCGGAGTATACGGTCGGTAAGAACGGATGCCCATGGGAATACTTGCTGGCTACACGGCAAAATCGGCGAAAAGATCTGCACTTAAATTGACTACAGATCGGGAAAGAGCGGGATCGAATCCCCAGGGGCCAGGGTGACAATGGCGCGCTTGTAATGGGCTCGATTGCCCACAAAGCGACCAAAGCGGCGCTTTTTCTTAGGAGGGTTGTAGGTGTTAACCGCAACAACCTTGACGTCAAACAATTCTTCAATGGCGGCCTTGATCTGCGGCTTTGCAGCTTTAGGATCCACCTCAAACACATACTGATTATCAGCCATCATCAGGGTGGCCTTTTCTGTCACCATGGGACGGCGGATTAAATCAGCCAGGGTTGGCACAGCGGCGTTAGTCACAATAAACCTCCTGAATTGCCTCAAGGGCAGGGGACGTAATCACCAGCTGATCGGCAGCCAGTAAGTCGTAGACATTTAGGTTGGTGGCTGTAATCAGTTTGACGTTTTCGATATTGCGGGCTGACAGGTAAACCACCTCTTGCCTTTCCGCAATAATCAGCAGCACCTTGCCGGTTATATCTACGCCCCAGCGAACCATGGCCTCTAGCAGTTCCTTGGTCTTAGGGCGCTCAAACTTATCGGCAAAGGCTTCTACTACAACCAGGTTATCCACCCGACTTTGGAGAGCTGTGCACAGAGCCAGTCGGCGCTCTTTGCGGTTCATCTTGACACTAAAGTCACGGGGCTTAGGGCCAAAACTAACCCCACCACCCCGCCACAGGGGAGACCGATTCGACCCTGCCCTGGCTCGTCCGGTTCCCTTTTGCCGCCAAGGTTTACGTCCACCTCCCCGCACCTCGGCCCGGGTTTTGGTGGATACGGTTCCCTGGCGGGAGTTATGCATCTGCCGCACGAGGGCGCGATGGACAATGTGAGAGGCGGTTTCTTCACTAGCAACCTTAAGATCTAAGGTCGCACTACCAGCCTCCTTGCCCTCCCAATTTTTTACGGCGCACTCAACCATTGTCTTGACCTATCCCTAAAACGCTCTCAGTCTCTGCAATCAGCCCATCTCAAGCTTGAGGGGCTAGGCCTTTACCCACTGGGCCGGGGCAATACTCAACATCCCACCTGGCTTACCAGGGACAGCACCCCTAATCAGGAGCAGGTTACGCTCAGCATCCACCCGAACCACCTGCAGTTTGCGAGTGGTGACCTGGGTGTTACCCAATTGTCCGGCCATTCGCTTGCCGGGGTAAACCCGACCTGGGGTAGTACCGGCCCCCGTAGAACCGGGTAAACGGTGGTTCTTAGAACCATGGGCCATGGGGCCGCGCCGGAAATTATGACGCTTTTGATAGCCTGCAAAACCACGACCAATACTGGTGCCTGTAACATCCACCAGTTGACCAGCCGCAAATGCCTCAGCCGTAATGGCCTGCCCTAGCTCATAACTGTCAGCCGCATCAACCCGATACTCTTTCAAGTGGCGGACTGGCGCACTGCCAGACTTAGCCAGGTGGCCCAGCTTGGGCTTGTTCAGGGCCTTCTCAGCCACTTCCCCAAAGCCGACCTGAATGGCTGCATAGCCATCGGTAGCCGGGGTCTTAATTTGCGTAACCACGCAAGGCCCAGCCTGCACGACCGTCACCGGGACAGCATTGCCCGCATCGTCAAACACTTGGGTCATGCCCAGCTTTTTGCCGAGAATACCGACTGCCACAGCCTTTCTCCCTACTAACACACTACAAAATGCGCAATCACCCTGGTCTAAGGGCTATGCGCACTTGAACTGATTCACTTCTGAACATCACTCAGAGCAACATGGTCTGCTATTGCAAACCCCAGGGCTCTGTCGGTCACTATTCAAAAGAAGTTGGCCTATTAAAGTCAATGGAGAGTGTATGGTCACAAGGTAATGACCTAACCCCAGACTTAAACAGCCAGTCGCCAGGACTTGGGTCGTTCAAGACCACCCAGTATCCTCTTCGGCAGCGATTTACCATCTTACAGTCGAGAACTGAATCTGTCTACCCTTTGAGCAAAAGTTTTTGCAGAGAGTGGCTGTAAGGATAGCCAATAGTCCAGGCTGCCTAATCAAAGCCGCAATGGCATTACAATTGCAGGTGATGGTTGGGATTCGACCATAACTGAACCAGTATCGTT
>CAYUBC010000581.1:0-2680 GCA_964442885.1 uncultured bacterium
GACCTGATTCAGCAAATTCTGAGGAGGGAACTGATGCAAGAGTCTGTCATCTATCAAGACATCAAAGCCGAAGGCTGGCAGGAAGGGCTACAGGAGGGCCGCCAGGAGGGCCGCCAGGAAGGTCGCCAGGAGGGCCGCCAGGAAGGTCGGCGGCAGGAAGCGCTAGCCCTGGTACTGCGCCTGTTGAGCCGTCGAGTAGGGGCTTTGTCGGAAGCTACTCGCTCCGCAGTGGTGACGCTCTCTTTGGCGCAGATTGAGTCCTTAGGGGAAGCGCTACTGGAGTTTACCAACCTCTCTGACTTGCAAATTTGGCTAACCCAGCAGCAGCATGAATTAGCGGCAGCGGTACAACGGTTAACGACCCAGTTAGGAGTATTGTCCCCTCAGTCGGTGGCCGCGGTACAAGCCCTCTCCGTTGAGCAGTTGGCTGTGTTACAGATAACCCTGGCAGAATGGACTGACGAGGCTAACTTTACCGCCTGGTTACAGGCCCAAGCCAAAGCGGATGTCAATCTGGAATGAGGATTCGATGACCGTCTAGTGCTAAGTCGGGCCTGGGGCTGGAGTTTTGGGTGGTTTGAAGGCTATTTCCAGACCTACCGTTGGGCAAAAACACCCCTTGGCGGCCCGTACCAGGCTGAGCGAGTAGTTGGGGATGGGCTGGGGGCGTTGGGATTAAGCTGTTGTGCTGACTGCGTAGCTGGTAAATTTGCCCCATGTACCCAAGGCAGCTTTCATCGCCCTGCCCAGATCCCAGCGGTTGACGAACCGCGTTGCTCTTCGATAGGGCAGGAAGAAACGGGGTGTTTCTTAGGAGGGTTCTAGCCCAAGATCTCGCGGAATAAGATCTCCGAGGTCTTCAAGACCTCGGAGATCTTATTTCCCGTTAGGTGCAGTGCCTCTGGCTATAGGTTCGTTGAAATCGCCTGTACCGGACAGGTGGGAATGCACTGTTCGCAGACAATGCAACGGGTGCGGTTAAAGGTGAGTTGAAAGGTGTCTGGGGCCAGGGTTAGGGCGCGAGTTGGGCAAACGCCAGTACAGAGCCCGCAGTGGACGCAGAGATCATCATCAATCACAATTTCGCCGCTAGCTACAGAAACCTGAATTTCCTGGGCCTCTAGCCAGTCGATGCCGTCGTTGAGCTGGTCAATATCCCCCGACAGTTCTACGACCAGGGTGCCGACCTGGTTAGGAGCCACCTGGGCGCGAATAATGTTGGCGGCAATGTTAAAGTCCTTGGCCAGCCGGTACGTAATCGGCATTTGAACCACGCGCTTGGGGAAGGTGAGCTTGACCCGTTTTTTCATAGGAGATAGGAGATAAAAGACAGGAGATAGAATCAACGTCTGACCTCATCCTCTCCCAAACATGGGGACTGAGGGGGTGAGGGCCGATGTGGGCACGGTAGCTATCAGCCAGAGCCCCTTAGCCTAGAGAGCCATTACACTGAGAAGGGGTTAGCTAATCCTCTTGCACCATCCTAACCAGAGATCTATATCCGCATTTGCTCTATGGCTGAGAATACCGTGGCACCTTCCAACCAAATTCGTAACCTGGTGGTAGCGGTGGCGGCGATCGCCCTTACCATCATGGTTTTTTTGGGCATCCGCACCCAGTCAGGCACCCCATCTCTGGCCGCCCTGGCCGAGGCATCTGTGCCTTATGATGTGGCACAAACCAACGGTAAGCCCTCGCTGCTGGAGTTCTATGCTGACTGGTGCACCACCTGCCAGGCAATGGCAGGGGAGATGGCCGAGTTACGGCAGAGCTATGGCGATCGGGTCAACTTTGTGATGCTGAATGTGGATAACAACAAGTGGCTGCCCGAAATGGTGCAGTACCGGGTCGATGGCATTCCCCACTTCGTCTACCTGGGTAACCATGGCACCCCCGTAGGCACCGCCATTGGCGAACAACCCCGCTCCATCCTGGCCGATAACCTGGATGCCCTGATTGCGGCGGCTCCATTGCCCCATCAGCAAACTTTGGGCCGCACCTCAGAGCTAGACAGCGACCCCCTCAGCCGCCGAGCTACCGCACCCGATGACCCCCGCGCCCACGGCAGCCAGGTGATGAATTAAGAGGAATCAAGCAGCAATTGATCTTTTGGGCGCTTGGCTGGATGATTTTGAGGACACATTAGCGTATCTATCATGTCCCCCAAATGAGTAGATCACGTTCTAGCATTACAACCCGCGCGACGATTTTAGGCTGTGGCTATGTGGGTACAGCTGTAGCCCGACGATGGGGTAGTCAGGGCATGGCTATAACCGCTACCACCACTCGCCCAGAGCGTGTGCATGACCTGATGGCGGTGGCTGATGCGGTCAAGGTCGTTAGGGGGACTGATGCGGATGCAATGGCTGACCTGTTACGGGGCCAGCACACCCTGCTGATTTGTGTAGGGGCTGGGCGTCAGGCCAGCTATGAGGAGGTTTATTTAAACACGGCTAACACGGTAGTCAGCGTCCTCGACCAGGCTCCTGACCTGAGCCAGATTATTTTCACCAGCACCTACTCTATCTATGGCAACTACGGCGGCGCTTGGGTAACCGAGGCCGACCCGGTTCGCCCCGCCACGGATAACGCCCGTATCCTGGCCGCGACGGAGCAGGTGTTGCTCAATGCTTCCACTCCCCAGCGGCGGGTCTGTATTTTTCGGCTGGGGGGCATTTAC
>CAYUBC010000582.1:0-2679 GCA_964442885.1 uncultured bacterium
CTTCGTAGGGGCGATCGGGGCGGAGAACGTGTTGGCAACGGCCCAGGCTGAGTTGCCAGATGCGAATTTCGTAATCTTGGCTGGCGGTGGCCAGGTGGGTACCGCCAGGGCTAACAAATACGCCCCAAATGTCGTGGCTGTGGCCTTTGAGGGGGCGGCGGGGTTGGTTGTGCTGCACCGCCCAGACTTCTACGTCGGGGGAGTCGCTGGTAATGGCCAGAATTTCTCCAGTGGGGTCGATGATGACGCTGTGGATCCACTGGCTGCCAGGGTGGTGCCAGTGGCCCAGTTGCTCGCCGCTGGCGATATCCCACCAGCGGACGGTGCCGTCGTGGCTGGCGCTGGCGAGTTGGGTGCCGTCGGGGCTAACGGCCAGGCTATGTACCTGGCGCTGGTGGCCGGTTAACACCTGGGGGCCAGTGGGCTGAGTCAAGGGCCAGATCCGAATGGTACAATCCCGGCTACCGCTGATCAGCCAGTCGCTGGTGGGGCTAAAGGTGAGGGCAGAGGGAGGGGCGTCGTGGCCTGGCAAGTCGTGGTGAGGCAGGCCGGTATCCACATCCCAAAGCACGATGCTGGTTTCTTCCCCAGCGCTGGCTAACCACTGGCTGTCGGGGCTGAAGGCCAGCAGTGTGGCGGCACTGGGGAGAACGCGCTCACAGTGGCTGGCGGTACTCTGCCAGAGGCCAATGGTTTGGTCGGCGGCGGCGCTGGCAAACCAACGGCCATCCTGGCTAACGGCCACGGTATGAATGGCCCCATTGTGACCACTCAGGGTTTGGGGGCTGCTGGCGGCGCTACTGCTGGTGCTGAGGGGCCACAGGCGGAGGTGGGTATCGGTGTGGCCGGTGAGAAGCTTGTGTTCGTTGACGGTAAAGGCCAGGCAGCAGACGGGATGAGCCTGGCTTAAGAAACTCCGCAACCCGAAGCCAGTTTGAGCATTCCACAGGCGCAGGGCGTAGTCGCTGCCGGTAATTAGGTGGCGACTATCGGGGCTAAAGGCCAGCATCCACACTGGTGAGCTGAGCGGCGGTAGGGTGTAGCAGGCGGTGCGACTGGGGATATCCCACACGGCAACGCTAAAATCCTGGCGGCTGCAAACCAGGTATTGTCCATTGGGGCTGAGGGCCATAGCCGGTAGGGCTTGCACATCGGCGGGCAAGATCCAGCAGGGGCGGCCCTCGTTAACATCCCAGATGGTGAGGCAGTGTTCGTCGTAGCCTGCGGCAAAGGCCATGGGCGGCAGTTGTGGGTCGTTGGGGTCGGGCAGAAAACCTGCGGTAAGCACGGAGGCGGTGGAGCGAGCTTGAAAACAGGTGATCTGAGTGCGCTGGGCAACATCCCAGAGACAGGTTTTTTGGTCTTCGCCGCTGCTGACTAGGCGCTCACCACAGGGGCTAAAGGCCAGACTATGGATGGCGGCCTGGTGCTCGGCCCAGCGGGTCTGGCAGATGCCAGAGGCAAGTTCCCACAGGCACACGGTACCGCTGTCGTCGCCAGAGGCAAGCCAGGTGCCATCGGGACTAAAGGCCAGGGCGCGCACGGGGGCTTGGTGGTCAAACAGGGCATCGGCCTGGAAGCTACCACCCATGGGCCAGAGCCAGATCTGGCCAGCGTCGGTGCCCACGGCCAGGGTATCGCCATCGGGGCTAAAGGCCAGGGCATGAATGGCCTGAGCTGCACCATCATCCAACACCTGAACCAGGCGACCCAGACTGAGTTCCCAGAGCAGCAGTCGGCCTTCGTGGTCACCGGTGACGACGAATTCACCGTTGGGGCTAAAGGCGGCAACGGGGCTGCGGCCCAGGGCTGTCGCAAACACGGTGTTGCGAAACCGAGCCTGGGTAAAATTAGCGCCCTGCAAACTTACCTGCCGCAGGTCGGCCTGCCAGATCGCCAGGTCAGAAAAATCGGCTCCGCTAACGCTAATGCCCAGCTTTTGGCACAGGTGCAAAAAATTGCCAGCGCCATAGCCGGGCTGGCCTAAACTGCTCTGCCGCAGCGCTCGGTGTAGCCGTTGGCTGAGTTGGCTGAGTTGGGCTTCGGTGGGGAAGTGCTGGTGTAATTGCAATACCAGGGGCTGGAGGAGAGATTGCTGCTGCTGTTGCTGCACAACCTCGCGCGCGGTCATGGTAATTAGAGGTAAGCGGTTGAACCAGTGGAGTTGTAAGGTAAGGAGCTCGTTGAGCAAAATCTCTGCCAGGTCGGCATTGACCAGCGATCGCACGGGAGCAAACAAATCGAGGCGGGTTGGATCATCACCATTGCGGCCTGGGTCAGACCGCACCAGGCAGAGCGATCGCCCCAGCAGCGACTGCACGGCATCTGACCCAGGGTAGGGCTGCATGGTTTCACTCAAGCTGCTCAGGGGCAGGGGTTCATGGGCCAGGGCTAGCCAGTACAGCAAACTCTGCTCACCAGCCGAGAGACGGCGGAAGACCTGCCGCAGGCTACGACTGACCGGGTCGGGGATAGTTAACTGAGACTGAGTCAGAAAGGGCCTAACCTGCCCCTGGTAGACATCTTTTAGGGTCATGGATACGCTCTGGAGCAGCAGCGGGTTGCCGCCGTAGCGATCAATCAACCCAGCCCAGTCATCGGCACTGGCATGGTTGGCCCCCTGCTGCTGCAGAAAGGTTTTGCTGTCTTCCAGAGTGAGATCCCTGAGCTGATGTTCAC
>CAYUBC010000583.1:0-2670 GCA_964442885.1 uncultured bacterium
ACCTCACCCGTGCCGAAAGTCGTCAGCCGGTGCTGGAAGCCCAGGCCGAACTGGAGCGATCTCAGTCCGCTCTGGCAGCGGTCCAATCTCACCTCCAGCTCAGCCCCGCCACCCATCAAACTCGCCTGCAACAGCTCAACTTGAGCGGTACTGCCGTGGTTGCAGGCTAAGGCAAGCTGGGCACGGCACCGTGGGCTGTTCCCGTGGCTGCCTGGCACTGCTCGCCATCGCTGGTAAAGGCCAGGGGGTAGTCCGGTTGCAGGGGATAGTCATCTGACCCGGCCTGGAACCTATAGCCGGTGATGATCTGATAGGTTTGCAAAATTCGCCCAAACCGGCGGATTTCTAGCGTTACTGGCGGTGCTGTGCGCTCAAACATGGCCAGGTGAGCCGGACAAATGGGATGCCAGCTTTCTCCCAGCAGCACCGCATCTTGCCCCTGCATGGGGCGGGCATCGTACCAAAAGTCGAACTGGTCAATGCGACCTGAAATCGCCACGACATCGGGCGTATTCAGGCTGTAGGCCAGGGCCGAGGCCGAGCGGTAGTCGGTGGTGAGCAGGAGCGGATTGTCCAGGGCTTCAGCCTGGGTCATGACTGCCGCTGACACCTGCTCCCAGCCGTAGAGGGCGGCACTGTCCGGGTCAGCCAGGCCGAGCAGGGCCGTAAACGGGATCACCGTATAGTGGAAGGCTAGAGCGGTGGCCGTGAACAGACCCAGCCCCTGGGCGATCGCCAGGGGTTTCAGGTATTTCAAGGGCGGCTGGGGGGGCAATAACGGGCTATCATCCACTCTTCTCTCGGCTCTTGGTTGATAAAACACCTCTGTCAGCAAGGGAAACAGCAGGGGATAGGCCAGGATATTCCAGTAATAGACGGCCACCGACACCAGCGATAGGGTGGTAAAGGCGACTGTGGAAAGGCCAAACACCCACAGGGCCAGGGCTGGGTAAAGGGAAGGCCGCACCAGGGTTTGCGATAGCCGCTTTCTGCGTCGCCACAGGTGCCAGGTTGCCCAGGACTGAATGGGGCCAAAAATTAGCCCACACAGCAGCAAAAATACCAGCGGTTGCAGCAGGTTGACGGTCAGACCATCGCCGCTGGCGCGATCGCCATAGAACCGAAAGGAGAAAAAATCATGCTGGATATTCCACCCCAAAATTGGGGCCAGGGTCAGCGCCAGCAGGCCCAGCGCCAGGTAGAAGCGAAGCTCGCGCCAGATGCGCCAAAGCGACCTGTGGGTGAGGAGAACCGCCAGAAACCCCAGCCCCACAAACAGCGCATTATATTTGCATAAACCCGCCAGCCCCAAAAAAACAGTGGCCGCAAAAAGATGCCCCCATTGCCCCTGGCCCCCTTCTTGATAACCATCCACAAAGCGGACAAAATAAAAACTGCTCAGCACCGCAAAGGTAATCAGCCAGTGGTCGTGCCAGGCCAGGGCAGAGAATAGAAAAAACAGCGGCGACGAGGCTGCCAGCAACAGTACCAGCCAGAGGCGATCGCCGCCATCCTCTCCGTAGAGGTAGCGGCAGATGCGGTAGGCGGCGATCGCCAAAACCAGGCTACTGGCCAGGTTAGGCAGCCGTAGCGCCAGGGTAGACCGGCCCAGCACTGCCGCCACCACTCCCTGTACCCAGCCGTGAAAGGGCGGATGGTCATAGTAGGAAAAGCCGGGCCGCTGCCCCCACAGCCAGTAGTAAGCCTCATCGGGGTTGGGGAAAGTTGCCAGCCAAAACCCTACACGCAGGGCCAAAAAGCCCAGCAAAAACCATTTCCCCCAGGCCCAAACCGGCGACTTAAACAGGGTTAGAATCGGCCTAAGCCGTTGGGTATGTAGCATAAATCTATTCCCACCCATCATCTGTTGCGTCTACTGGTTCTTCGCTCTCCAGCCCTTTTAGCAACAGAGACTCAATTCGCGTTTGTTGGGCAATGCGCTCTTGCTCTCGCAAAATTAAATGACCAGCATACTCATTGGTAGACTTGAAACCTGCCGCGATCGCGCGCTCCCCTACAAAGGTTTTAATTTGATTGGGATGGAGAAACATTCGGCATTCGTCACTATCCTCAAGCTATTACATCATGGGCTTTTATGATAGCTACAAACTTGGCTCCCCTTGCTCAAAACGCCCTGGTGGCACCGGGGCCTCTCTGACTCAGTGGCGTGCCTTGTTTTTTGGCTCTTTTGGGTATCTGGTGATAAGTGAGGCTTATGCCAAGCCTGCCAAAGGCTGCAGCCCCCTTAACAAGAATAAAACGTATCCTGCTATACGGTTTCAACCTCAAACCCAGAAGAGCCTTTCTATGTTGCTTCGATCTCAAACGAATTTCAGAATCATCAGGCTATACTCAACTAAGCAGTGTCAAAGCAATGGACTAAGATATTGATCTACTCCAATGGTTGATGCAATTAAAATCTATAATTCGATGTCCGAATTTTATGCTTCAGTGGGTGGCACGTTAGAGCAGGACGTTGATTTTACGATTCATCGGCTTGAGGAAGTGCATGGTGAGATTCCGATCAAATCTCCGCTGTTTCGGGCAAATTATTACTCCATCTTGATCATTCGGCAAGGGCGAGGTCGCTACATCATTGATGGTCAATCCTACCCCACCTTAGTGGTGCAGAAAACTCTGTAGCAGTCTCAGAATGAGAATGAAACGACC
>CAYUBC010000584.1:0-2049 GCA_964442885.1 uncultured bacterium
CCTGACTCCTGACTCCTCAACGACGCTACACGGTGGCCACCAACTGCCCCTTCACCCAAATATCTTCCCTGGCATGGAGGTAGCGGGGGTCGGCCTCCAGGGCAATGGCGCGATTGTAGGATTCAATCGCGTTGCCGTAGGCACCGATTTCAGCCAGCAATTTGCCCCGGTTAAACCAGGCTTGATGGTACTGGGGATTAAGGGCCACCGCCTTGTCATAGGCGGCTAGAGCATCAGCAAAACGACCCAGCCCACACAGGGCGTTACCTCGATTGCTCCAGGCCGTGCAGTAGGTGCTATCCAGGGTAATGGCCTGGTCAAAGGCAGCTAGCGCCTGGGTAAAGTCAGCCTGTTCACAGAGGGTGCAGCCCTGGGCATTGAGGGCGTCGGCGGTTTGAGCGATGTCGTGAATCCGAGTCATGGGTGCGGTTTAAACCTGTAAGTGGGAACAGTCTCTATTGTGAGCAGGAGACCTGAGGCCGCTGAGGGTGGGTCTTACGCTGCAAAAGTACGGGTTACAGCCAGGGAGAGTGTGATGGTGGCCTTTAGTGTTGTGATTACTACCTTTAATCGGCTGGAGTATCTGAAACGGGCGATAGACTCTGCCCTGGCCCAGACTTACCCAGCCCAGGTGATTATTGCCGATAATGCCTCTACCGATGGCACCCAGGCCTATGCAGAAGGGCTGGGCGATCGCGTCACCTACATCCGCAACCCCACGAACCTCCAGCACGCCGGAGCCGTTAACGCTGGGGTCAGCGTTGCGACGGGGGACTGGGTTAAATTCCTCGACGACGATGATTCCCTGGCTCCTGACTGCCTGGCCGTTATGGCGGAGGCCATTGCCCACCACCCCAGCGCTGTGATTTGCTCCTGCCAGGCCGCCCAGGTGGATAGCACTGGCACTGAACTCAGCCGCACCCCCGCTACCGGGCCAGGGCGGATCTTCTATGTGCCCCAGGCGGCCATCCACTACGGCATGTTGCTGGAGCAGCTACCCTTCGGCACCCCGGCGCAGGTGGCGGTGCGTCGCGATGCGCTGGAGCAGTCCGGCGGCTGGGATCTCACCATGACCAGTTGTGACGATATTGATTCCTGGATTCGTGTGGCTGAGTTTGGTGATGCGTTGTTTATTAATGAATGTCTGGCCTATCGCACCGTGTGGCCAGGAGGGTATGACCAAAAAATTCAGGTGCAGCAGCGCTTGGCCACGAATGTCTTGATCAAATCCCGAATTCATAAGCGGGTGAGCGAGCATTACCGCCCCCACCTGCCGCCGCTGCCCGTTTTGGCTAGCTATCTACATCTGCACTGGGGGCTGGTAGCCCTCAAGCAGCGTCAGTTTGGTACGGCTCTTGCCCTCAGCCGGGCAGGGCTGTTTTCGCCATCAGCGTGGCAACTGCTGCTCCAAGCCCAGCGTCAGCGCCGCCACCCCAACGCAGATAGTCAAGTGCCTAAAATCGTGGTGTGCCCCTACCCATGAGAATTAGATTCTACATCTGGGCAATCTAGCGCCGTAGAGTTGCTGCCAGCCCCCCGGAGATATTCTATGGCTAATAAGCGTCCACCCAGAAAAATCCATCCCAGAGTCAGCACGCTGCCGCGTCAGCAGACTGAGGCCGCCCACTACCTGGATATGTACAAACTCACGGTAGAAAAAAACCGCATCCACCAGGAGCTCGAAAGCCTGGAACAGCGCCGCCAAAAGCTTTACACTCGGCTCGCCGAAATTGACCAGCAGGCGAATGGGTTAGGACAATTAGCCAATACCCTGCGCCTGCAAGACGGGCAGCGCTACAGACCCAACGGGCCTCGTTCTGCATCGACGGCTACTCCAACCGCCAACGTTTATCTACCCGACCGGCAAACCTCGGATGCCCGCAGCGACTACAGCACCGTTTTGCTGGAGTATTAGTCATGATTCGCTAAGCCGATAGGATAGGGCTATGAAAGCACTCCTTCTATTGCTCATTCGCGGCTATCGGCGGTTCATTTCGCCGCTGATTCCACCCACCTGCCGGTTTACGCCCACCTGTTCCCAATACGCGC
>CAYUBC010000584.1:2059-2664 GCA_964442885.1 uncultured bacterium
GTTGGCTGGCTGTGCGCCGCATTATCCGCTGTCATCCCTTTAATCCGGGCGGGTATGACCCGGTGCCAGCTCAGGATGCCTGCTGCGACCACCACCACAAGCCAGAGGCGTGAGACCGTCCTGGCTGCGATAGCCAGGGGCCTTCTGCTCTCATAACTCACCCGGCGCTCAAAATGCGCAACCCTAATAGTTGGGGTTTACACCCGCCCTACCAGGGTTGCGTTGGATATAAACGCTAGCTACTTAACCCCCGGCGGCGGGTCATCAGGCTGATGTAGCCGCCGCTGCGGCCCGCCTCTTCCACCGCCCGCAGAAACTCCTCAAAGCTGGGAGTGTTGGGCTGCACGGGCACCGGGGTTGACCACGCAATGCGGTCGCAATAGCCCCGCGCCGCCAGTTGGTAAATGGCTTCCTCTATGGCCTGGCGGTTCCCCAGCAGAATGTGCCGTAGGATGGCTTGGTCATACACAGGCAACGGAAACGTAGCAGAGGCAATTACCTCTGTTCTTGGATCTTGAAACATAGGAAAACTCCTTCGTTTTCGCGTAGTGGAAAACGAGGAACGGCTCCAGGTCCCTTCAAATTAGGTAAAACAAAGAGACCGG
>CAYUBC010000585.1:0-2654 GCA_964442885.1 uncultured bacterium
AAGGTCTCGTCGTAGGGAAGTTTCAAGATGTTTACAATCGCCCACTGGGGCGCGATGGTGTAGATAAAGCAAGACGCTGTAGCCAGTCCCATAACGAAGAGCATCTTGGCGAGGTGGCGCGTGAAAAACATGGTGAAATCCTCTAGTTAAATGACGTATATGTCCCCTAACCTCAGCATTGTGGATCGCACCTACGGCGATGTTGATCAAATGAGTGAGGCCATGGCTGGTCTCAGCCTGCAAGTGACCCAACTGAGCCGGGGTGCCTTTCAGGGCCGACTGACGAGCATAGGGGTTAGCCCAGGGTTACAAATTACCCGACTGCAAATCAACCAGGCGGTGCAGGCGATGGGCGATAAGTCACTGGAGAGCTTGATTTTTGCCCTGCCGTTACAGCCCCCAGCACCGCCCACCTATGCCCACGACATTCCTCTCACCCCCCAGGTGATTTTTGGCTTTGATGCCCGCCGCCCCGTGCGCGTGGTGTCTGCCCCAACGGGGTACCATCAATGCCATATTGTGGTCTCAAAGGGGCTGTTTCAGTACTATGCGGCGATGGCCAACCGCTACGACCTGGATGAGGCGTTTCTGGCCCGCAATATCGTTGCCGTTCGGGCAGAGCGGTTCAAACCCCTCAGCGATTACCTACAGCAACTGCTTCACTTCAATCCACCGCCCTCTGCCTGCTGGCCGCCCCGCTGGGCCAGCCTGGTGGAGGAAGATCTGCTGCCGCTGCTGATCAATGCCCTGCCTCACCCCACCGAGGCCACCGCCCCGCGCTCCTACCGCCGGGCCGAAGTCATTGCCGCTGCCCAGACCTATATGACTGACAATCTGCACCGCCCGATCACCCTGGCGAATGTTTGCCAGGCGGCCTGCACCAGCGCGAGATCGCTCCAGTACGGCTTTCATGACCTGTTTGGCATGGGGCCGATGGCCTTCCTCAAGGTGCAGCGCCTCCATGGCCTGCGTCGTGTTCTCAAAACCGCCCACCCAACCCACCAAACCGTCAGCCAGTTGGCCCGCGACTGGGGCTTTGTCAGCATGGGCCACTTTGCGAGAGACTATAAAGCGCTTTTCGGGGAAACCCCCTCCGAAACCTTGCAACAGCATCGCCATCGCCCTTTAGGTTAAGGCTACAACTTAGCCCCTGGGTGGAATGTCGCTGAATTCAGGCTGATGGGCAGTGCCCACCCTAGGGCAAATCAAGGCTTCTGGCGATTTGCGAAGGTTAATTTCAGCTTATTTCAGTGCTATTCGTCCTTAGGTATGATGCCCGCCGTTGACCGAAAGCACCGTGCCGGTCACAAAGCTACTGGCCACGGGAGACAACAAAAACGCCGCTGCCCAGGCAATTTCCTCCGGCTGGCCAAAGCGGCGTAGGGGAATTTCGGCCATAATTTTTTCCTTTACCTTGTCGGGGATGGCCTGGGTCATGTCCGTTTCCACAAAGCCGGGGGCGATCGCGTTGGCTCGCACCCCATAGCGGGCTCCTTCCAGGGCGAGGGATTTGGTGAAGCCAATTACCCCGGCCTTGGCGGCGGCGTAGTTGGTCTGGCCGAGGTTGCCCCGCACCCCTGAGATGGAGCTAATGCACACCACCGCGCCCTCCCGCCGTTCGTAGAGTTTGGGCACCAGGGGATGCAGGGTATTGAAAACGCCCTTCAGGTTGGTGTCCAGTACGGCATCCCAGTCGGCTTCGGTGAGCTTGGGGAAAAAGTTATCCCGCGTGATGCCCGCATTGGCCACCACGCCATAGATCGGCCCCAGCTGTTGCTCCACGGCCTCGACTGCCGTTGTCATGGCTTCCGGATCGGTCACATCCGCCAGCAGGGCCAGCCCCTGGGATTCCCCACCCGGTGTCTGTCGGCAGGTGTAGGCTACCCTGGCCCCCAGGTCTTGCAGTAGGGCAACCATTGCTGCCCCAATGCCTCGGTTACCCCCCGTTACCAAAATCACTTTGTCGTCCAGTCCTAGGGATCCCATCGGCTACACTCTCTCTACCGCTAGCGCCGTACCACCGCCGCTACCGTGGCAGACTGCGGCCAGCCCCCGTTGGCCATCAGTAGCCTGGAGCGCATTCAGCAGCGTGACCAGGATGCGGGCACCGGAGGCGCCGATGGGGTGGCCCAGGGCGATCGCCCCGCCGTAGACATTAAGTTTGTCGTAGGGCACCCCCAAAATGCGGTGAAACAGCACATTGCTGAGGGCAAAGGCCTCGTTGTTCTCAAACAGATCGAAGTCGTCAATCGTCAGGTTGAGGTTATCCAGCAACTTCCGCACAGCTTGAATGGGTACTTCCGGGTAACGCCAGGCCTCGCCCCCGGCCCAGGTGCCCTTGAGAATGCGAGCCACTGGCGTCAGGCCGTGCTCGTCCACGGCTTTCTGGCTGGCCAGCACCAGCGCCGCCGCCCCATCGGAGATTTGGCTGCTGTTGCCCGCCGTGAACACCCCCTCAGTGTGGAACACGGGCTGTAGGCTGGCCAGCTTCTCCAGGGTAGTGTCGGGACGAATGCCCTCGTCCTCCGCCATCCAGTGCATCTCCTTTTTGACCTTCACCTCTATCGGCACTATTTCCTTGGCCAATAGCCCCTGCTGAGTGGCCCGCACCGCCCGCTCCTGGGAGTAAAATGCCACTTCGTCCAGCTCCTGGC
>CAYUBC010000586.1:0-2653 GCA_964442885.1 uncultured bacterium
GGGTTTCGACCGGGGGGAGGGAGGGAGTAGCCTCCGCGTCTAGCAGGCCGCGAGAGTCCAGGGGTTTCAAAAGTTCACGATATTCCTTCAATTCCCGCAGACGATCCAGCCGAACCGCGTAGAGCCGCTCGAAGATGTCGCAGTCTTCCCCGTGCTGGGGCAGGCGGCCATGGTCTTCGACAAAGCGCTCAATTTCTTCAAAGCCAGCAATGATCCGTTCTTCTTTGGGAGATCGGGTCGCTGGTTTGGCTGGCGCAGGGTCTAGCCCCAATGCGCTCAGCAACTCCAAATCGTCGTCGGTGGTGTGCTTAGCCATCGGTTTCCTCCTGCACCTTGCGCTGGAGGAAGGCCACCCCTTCTGCCATGCGTTTTTCCCACGGGTCGGTGGCGGTGAGGGACGGCAGGCGGCCTTTTTCCTGCTTGAACCGTAAGGCTCGCTTGGCCAGATCTCGCGCTTCTTCTACCGTGAGGCTAACCCGCTTAGCCGCAATCACCTCCGCCACCTGCCTCAGCCGTTCTTCGGTCATGGTCTTGGCCAGGATGGCATAGGCTTCGCCAAAGGGATTGATGCGGTCAATCAAATCCATGTCGAGGTCGGTGACGGAGAGGGCGAATTTCTTCACCCCGTCGATCAGGGCCGTGTTTTTCGTGGGTTCGTCATCGGTGGGATGAGTGGTTATGGCCCTTTCCCCCAGCCCCTCTCCCAGGTCGGTAGAGGGGGTAATGGTATAGGTTCCACCCCCTTCGCCTAGGGCTTTCTTGCCCTGTTGAACCAGATTGAGGGCGGCGATCGCGTGCTGACGAATGGCTTCTTGGTCTTCCTGCTCTAACTCAGGAAACTTCGCTTGGACGATTTTGCCCATGCGTACCTGGGTCAGTTCCTCAGGTACTACTTCCTCGTTAAAGAGGCCCTGCTCCAGGGTTTGGGTGTTTTGCACAAAGGCGGTTACTAATTCAGTCAGGTCTTCACGGCAGATGCGCTGGGCTTCTGGGCTTTTGGGTTCCACCAGGCCCTTAATTTCAATCTGGATCTGCCCCGTCTCTGGATTCACGCCCACGTTGCAGCCGTTGGGGTCATAGCCATTTTCGCCATAGTCAAAGCCATCGGTGGGCTCATTACCGGGGCGCTTGGGCCGGAACTCGAAGCGAGGGGCCAGCACCTGCTCCATCAGCAAGCTGGCGGCAATGGCCTTAAGGGTATCGTTCACGGCCTCAGTGACCGTGCCTTCGGAGGCGTCGGGTTCGGCAATCAGGTTGGTGAACCGGGCGCGGGTCTTGCCGGGGGCATCGCGGGTGGCGCGACCGATGATCTGCACAATCTCCGTCAGGCTAGAGCGGTAGCCGACTGTTAAGGCGTGCTCACACCAGATCCAGTCAAAGCCCTCCTTGGCCATGCCCAGGGCAATGATCAGATCGACGTGGTCGCGGTTGTTCTTTTGGGTGGGGTCTTTGAGGGCAGCGGCGACCCGATCTCGCTTACTGGGGTCGTCGTCCACCAGGTCGGCAATTTTGAGCACCTGGCCATCGGCGGTTTGCACCCGTTGAAAGCCGGTTTCGGGGTCAGCGCCCAGCCACTCGCCCAGTTCTTCAATGATGTGCTCGACCTCTTTGATTTTGTCTTTGGTGCTCTCGCGGGAGTTAACGTTGGGAATGTGCAGAATGGTCTTTTCCTGGGGGTTGAGCACCTGCATGATTTCGTCGGTGTATCGACCGGAGTAGAAGTAATAGCCGATGTCGAGCTGCTTCAGGTATTGGTAGCCGTTGAGCTGTTCGTAATAGGTGTAGGTGACGGTGTCGAACTGGGCCTCGTCTTCGGGGTGCAGCACCGCCTCGGCATCGCCACGAAAGTAGGAGCCGGTCATGGCGACGATGTGGGTTTTGCCACGGGCCATGAGCTGGCGGATGTGATCGCCCAGCTTATTGTCGGGGTTGGCCGAAACGTGGTGAAACTCATCCACAGCAATCAGGCGATCGTCGAAGACGGCGACGCCAAATTTCTCCATGGCAAAGCGGAAGGTGGCATGGGTGCAGACCAGCACCTGGTCATCCCTATCCAGAAACGTCTTCACGGCGTCTACTTTGCCGCCGTTATCGCCGCCAGGGGCATCGCAGAGGTTCCAGCGGGGCTTGACTCGCCAATCGGCCCAAAAGCCAAACTGGCTCAGGGGCTCATCGTGGAAGCTGGAGCCGATGGATTTTTCGGGCACGACGATGATGGCCTGCTTGAGGCCCTGGTTCTCTAGCTTATCCAGGGCGATGAACATCAGCGCCCGGCTCTTACCGGAAGCGGGGGGCGATTTGATCAGCAGATACTGCTCGCCGCGCTTCTGGTAGGCGCGCTCCTGCATGGGGCGCATCCCCAGGGCGTTGGCTTTGGTGGAGGTGCCATCCTGGGCGTAGGTGACGGAAACGGAAGGTACAGCGGTGGGTTGACTCATAATGCGCCTATGTCTTGAATGGCTAGGGTTAAAAAGGCTTCAGCACGCTGAATTTGTTCTGCTGCTTGGTCAACGGTGACGGCGTTGAATTGACCGTAATCGCCAGTGGTGCGGAGTTCTTGAGCTTCAATTAAGAAGCGGTGAAAATCGGGTGACACGCGGCGCGGTTTGGCCAGTTCTCGCCCAAAGGCAGCAATGACGGCGGAATGCTTGGA
>CAYUBC010000587.1:0-2650 GCA_964442885.1 uncultured bacterium
AAGCCGATTCTCAGCGAGACCTACGGCATCATGGTCTACCAGGAGCAGATCATGAAAATCGCCCAGGATATGGGCGGCTACTCCCTCGGCCAGGCCGACCTGCTGCGGCGGGCCATGGGTAAAAAGAAAATGTCGGAAATGCTCAAGCACCAGGAAAACTTCGTCAGCGGCGCGGTGGAGCGCGGCGTGGCCAAAAAAACCGCCGAAGAACTCTGGGAGCAAATGGTCAAGTTCGCGGAATACTGCCTTAGCGCTGATACCGAACTGCTCACGGTGGAATATGGCCCCCTCACCATTGGTGAAATTGTCGCCAAGCGCATCCCCTGCCACGTCTTCAGCGTCAATGAGCAGGGCTATGTCTACACCCAGCCCATCGCCCAATGGCACCGCCGCGGCCAGCAGGAAATCTTTGCATACCACCTCGACGACGGCACGACAATCCGCGCCACTGCCGACCACCAGTTCATGACCGAGACGGGGGAAATGCGGGCGATCGATGAAATTTTTCAGCGTGGGCTAGAGTTGAAGCGGGTAGAAGCCCCCTGGCCTCAAGTTCTTCGTTGCCCGGCAGACGCTGCTTAGATACGATCAGAAACCACACCAATGGCCCGTGGACTTTTTGTAGGATTGATCACCTTAGATTGTATCTATCGGGTAGATAGCGTCCCCGCTAGTGATGAGAAAATTGTGGCGCAGGATTGTCTACTGGTAGCCGGTGGCCCAGCTACCAACGCTGCGGTGGCCTTTCGTTGGTTAGACCAGGGAGCGCAGCTGGTAGGGGCTGTAGGGCAACATCCCCTCACCAGCCTGATTCGCGCTGATCTGGCTGCGCAGGGTGTTGAGCTATGCAACGAACAAGTGGACGAACAGACCCAAGCCCCACCGCCGCTCTCGACCATCCTGGTAACGGCGGCCACGGGGCAGCGAGCGGTGATTTCTCGCAACGCCGTGGGTCGCCAGCTACAACCCCCAGCCCACCTGGATGACCTTTTGAATGGTGTTGATATCGTGCTGCTGGATGGTCACCAAATGGCCCTGGGGCAGGCCATTGCCACCCAGGCTCGGCAGCGAGATATTCCAGTCGTTATTGATGCGGGCAGTTGGAAACCTGGCTTTGAAATCCTGCTGCCCCTGGCCACCAGTGTGGTGGCCGCCGAGCGGTTTCGCCTGCCGGGGCAGGTCACCGCGGCCGGAACTCGTCTGGCCCTGAGCAAGATGAGCATTCCAGAGGTCGCTACCACCTACGGCGGCGCACCGATTCAGTTTTGCCAGGGTCACGAGCAGGGCGAAATCCCGGTGCCTGTCGTCCCGGTTGTGGATACGCTGGGAGCGGGAGATATCCTCCACGGGGCGTTCTGCCACTACCGCTTGAGGGCATCATTTTCCGAGGCCCTGGCCAAGGCGGCTGTGGTAGCCAGTCAGAGTTGTCGGCACTTTGGCCCTCGCGCCTGGATGCAAGCGGGTCTACTACCGTAAAGGTTGCGTAAAGCCCAGGCCATTGCCCGGAAGTGGGAGAATTTCGGGAGTAAAAGGAAAACGATTTAGTCGTCCAGACAGCCAGCACCGGATGGGTGGCTGATTCTGCTTATCCA
Source organism: uncultured bacterium (assembly GCA_964442885.1). GTDB lineage: Bacteria > Cyanobacteriota > Cyanobacteriia > Phormidesmidales > Phormidesmidaceae > Nodosilinea. The sequence continues at coordinate 1,593 of CAYUBC010000587.1, forward strand.
ACCAGCTATATCGAGGGTTTATGGCTTACGAACAGGAAAAACAGGTGGCGATGGCGGCGGTGCGCCAGGCGGCCCAGCTATGTGAAAGCGTGCGCCAGACCATGGTGCCAGAAGCAATTGAGAAAAATGACAAAAGCCCCGTTACGGTGGCCGATTTTGGGGCTCAGGCGATTATCTGTCGCGCCCTGGCGGAGGCTTTTCCGGGCGACCCGGTGGTAGGAGAAGAGGATGCCGCCGACCTGAACCAGCCAGAGATGGCCCAGGCTCTGGCTACGGTTACCGACCAGGTGAACCGCCTTCTTGCCGGGGCTACCGCCGAGCAAGTGGTGAGGTGGATTGACCACGGCAACGGTAGCGTGGCTCCACGCTACTGGACCCTTGACCCCATTGATGGCACCAAGGGCTTTCTGCGGGGTGATCAGTACGCCATTGCCCTGGCCCTGGTGGTGGATGGCGATCTCAAGGTTGGGGTGCTGGGTTGTCCTTTCCTGAGTTTTGACGGGGGTGAGCGCGGGCTGATGTTTGTGGCCGTGCGCGGCGAGGGAGCGGTGATGATGTCCCTGGCCGGTGGCACGCCCCAGCCTATTCAGGTGGCAGAGAGCGCCGATGTTGCCCATTTCCGCTTTGTAGAGAGCGTTGAGTCGGGTCACGGCGACCAGAGCCAGCAGGCGGCCATTGCCCAGGCGGCTGGGATCACCGCCCCCTCCATGCGGATGGATAGTCAGGCTAAGTACGCCGCCGTTGCCGCTGGTCAGGCCGCGCTCTACCTGCGACTCCCCTCTCCCAAAACCCCTGACTATCGGGAGAAAATCTGGGATCACGCCGCCGGTACCCTGGTGGTGCAGGAGGCTGGTGGTCGCGTTACCGACATGCACGGCAACCCGCTGGACTTCGCTAAAGCCGCCCGGTTTGAGAATAATCGAGGCGTGATTGTTAGCAATGGGGTCATCCACGACACAGTGCTAGCGGCACTGCAAGCCGAGGCCGTTGCCTGACCACCTGCCTAGTGCTTTGTCAACGCCAAATTTTAGGGTAGATGCATCAGCTCGTAGTCAGCG
>CAYUBC010000588.1:0-1542 GCA_964442885.1 uncultured bacterium
ATCGGAAAGGGGCATCTCTCAGCCCTAGCCCGTCAGCTAACCTCGTCGGCATTGAGGGAGACTGAACCATCAGCATTTCTCCAATGCGGTGATTGTTTCAGTGTCCTAAGTCGTGACACCACGACTTGTTCGCTGTTCATGCCTACACATTAGGAGGGTTTCATGTCGCTCAAGTCACTTACCTCTCCATCTGTCCAGTTGGGGCAGGCGATTACGGTTCCGCAGGCCGCGTCCGTTTGTGGGGCTCAGTCTTTGCTCAAGCCTATGATCAGGCGTTTAGAAACGGCGCTGGGCTGTAGCGATTTAGCCCAAAACATTGTGCTGTTGTCGGACTTTAAAGAGCCGCGCTTAGTTATTGGTGCAGAGCAACAAACGACTAGCTTTGTGGTTGGTTACAACGGTTCAGCCCATAGCCAAACCAGCTTGGACTTAGCTCTCTGTATGGCTCACCAAACTCGTTTGGCAACGGCTACCCCCGTGCTGGTGCATGTTGTGTACGTTGTTGATGCCACTCGCCCCAAAGCCATTGCCAATGCTGATCGCATCCTTTGGCAGGCTCGCTGTTTAGCGAGCGAATGGCGTGGTTCGCTCAACGCCCACCTGCGGGTGGGGCCAGTGGGTTCTGAGTTAATCCAGGTAGCTAAGGAAGTTGAGGCAGAGGTTATCTTGCTTGGCTGCCACACTGCCAACCACCCCCTGGTGCAACAACTGGCCAAGCAGACTCCCTGCGCTGTGCTGGGCTTACCCCGTTAGATAGGGTGAAGCTAATGGCCTTGCGACAAGTCTTGGAGCAAGGCCATTGCCCTATCGGCCTGGGCAACTGGCACAAATAAATGATCGTGATAAACAGCAGATACCGGATTGACGCTGATGTTATGGCTAGCCAAGCAAGTGGTAATAGCGGCCAGAAAGCCCACAGCTTCAAGGCTAGAATGCACCGATAGCGTAATCATTGCGAAGACGGTAGTGTAGCCCAGACCAGCAGCATCTGCCTGGGACTGCGGCAGCATTAGAGTCAGTCCTTCGGTTTCCTTAAATAGCCCCACCGGGTCAAGGTTAACGGTGTCATCAATACCATAGGGAACTGTGCAAAATACATAGTTGTCTCTATGCAGCACAGGCTGCATGGTGCGTAGTAGGGCGTTTAATTCTGTTTCTCCTGCCATAGATTTGCTGAAAACGTGTAGTATAGCCACCCTACAGGGAAGAGGGAGAAGGACTGAGTGATGCTCTGGCCGCCAGGGCTAAATTCTGTAAATCTTCCAGGCTGGGGCCGGGAGCCCTTGAGGCCGACATTGTAGGCTGGCCACCTTCCCTAAGAGACAACGGTGCCTGTAACCAGAGCAAATACTCAATATTACCGGCTGGCCCTACCAGGGGCGACCAGGTAACTCCCTGGTATTGCCAACCTAGGGATATCGCACAGTCTAGAACAGTGGCGATGGCTGCGGCTTGATCCGTAGGGTCGCGCACAACGCCCTTTTTGCCGACGCGATCGCGCCCCACCTCAAACTGGGGTTTAACCAGTAGCACGGCTTCGCG
>CAYUBC010000588.1:1552-2628 GCA_964442885.1 uncultured bacterium
AAGGCCCAAAAGGCAGGCAATACCTTAGTTAAGGAAATAAAGGAGACATCGATAACCCCCAAGTCGGGCCAGGGGTCGCTAGGGGTATAAAGCTCCGCTGGGGTGAGGTAGCGCAGATTGGTGCGTTCGCGCAGTACCAGGCGCTCGTCCTGGCGGAGTGACCAGGCCACCTGGCCGTAGCCCACATCAATGCCGTAGACTCGTTCCGCCCCAGCTTGCAGCAGACAATCGGTAAAGCCCCCGGTGGAAATACCGCCATCCAGAGCAATGCGCCCGGCGACTGGAATGGCAAATTCTACAAGCGCCTTGGCCAGTTTTTCGCCCCCGCGCGAGACAAAGGGAGACTTTTCCTTAACTAGAATTTCGGCTTCCTGGGGCACCGGGGTGCCGGGCTTGTCAATCACGGCCTGGTTAACCTGCACCTCCCCCGCCTGAATCAGTCGTTGGGCTTGCTGGCGCGACTCGCACAGGCCGCGTTCCACCAGCAAAACATCCAACCGCTGCTTAGGCACTGGTTTTCTCCATTATCCGACGCTGCTGTCGGTCGGCCAGTTGCTTAAGGTCTTGCTTAACGTGATCTAACCCGGCTTTAGTGCCCTGCTGGTCATAGAGGTCGCTGGCTTTGACCAGCGCCTGCACCGCTAGGCCATCGTTGCCCAGGTTGGCGCAGGCCAAACCATAGTTATGGAGGGCTTCGGCGCAGGTCGGTTCAGCCTCTACCACCGCTGTAAATTCGTTCAGCGCCCGGTTAAACCGGCCCCGCTGAAAGGCCTCGCAGCCGACTTGAAACTGAGTTCTGGCCCGATCGCTCAGCGGCAGCGAAGCTTCCCGCATGGGCTCTGGAAACAGCACAGTGGATTCTAAAGGTCGCCGGTAGGCCCACAGCATTGAGCCCATACCAAGGCCCAAAATCCCCAGTACAACCGTCAGCCAAATGATCAGTTCTGATGACATGGGCATATTAGTCCTTGGTTTACTTAAGCTGAATGTGGGCAGCGAGCGCTTGGATGATCTCTAGCCAGCGTCCTACTATTCTCCTTGACCCGCAGCGCTCTTGCCAATGTTCAGGGGATTGG
>CAYUBC010000589.1:0-2623 GCA_964442885.1 uncultured bacterium
AGCCGATGAAGCCGATGAAGCCTCTTCACCCCCCGATCCCCTGCTCGATCCTCCCTAGGCAAGGCAATACCGTGGCCCTTGACTCCACCTATCACCACCAGATCGAGCAGCTTCGGCAGATTGTGCTGCGTCGGTGGTGGCTAGTTACCGGGTTGCTATGGCTGACGGTTGGCAGTTTAAGCCTGTGGAGCCTTCGCCATGAGTATCCTCGCATTCAGCAAGTCTTTACCTGGACAGCGGTGCGCTATGCCCTGGCCTACAATCGCTGGCCAGCTCTGGGTTTGGGGCTGTGTGTTGGGCTCACCGTAGCACTTCTAGTAGCAGAGAGCCGCTATCTCCTGTTTGGCCTCTCTCAGGGGGAAAGGCGGCGTCTGCACGACCTGCGGCAACGGATTCATCAACAGGGACGTAGCCATCCCCTATGGCATCGGCTTTATCCTGAAAGCGCTAAGCGAATGTAGGCACCCCTGGGGTTGGAGGCAGATCACTCGATACGAAGCCTAGGCGGAGCCGCCACCTGAGGCAGGGCAGGATTGACTGACGCTGTTGGACTACAACGTTAGCTAACGGCGACCCAGGCGGCTGTAAAGAAGTTCAGCTCATACTCCATGGCATAGCGATAGGTGCGGCGCAGCAGCGGCGTATCGGTGCTGTGGGTAGTGATGATGTGTTCAAGCTGTTGGGCCAGGGCCTCGAACTGGTCGCTACTGTAGGTGTCTACCCACTGGCTGTAGCGGTGGGGCGCATGCCCCTGAGCCGCGAGGGACTGCCCTAAAAACGCATAGAGCCGCATACAGGGGCTCATGGCTACGGCTGTGGTGCCGGGTTCCTGGCTCCAGGCGGTGTTAAGCAAAAAGTCGGTGTATTGGCGGGTGGCTGAGCCAGGTTCAACGGTGCGTAAATCTACCCCCCAAGTCTGAGCGTAGCTGTCGTGAAGGTTCAGTTCTTCCAGTACCCCGGTGGCCAGGGCGTGGAAGCTCTGAAACACATCCCAGGTAGGAGCCTTAGCGGCGACGATGCTGTAGGCTCTGGCAAAGGCTTCTAAAAAGAAGGCATCCTGGCCGACGTAGTAGGCAAATTTAGACTGGTCGAGGGAGCCATCGCCAATTCCCTGCACAAAGGGGTGGTTGAGGGTGGCGATCGCCAAATCCTGATTAGCCTGCCAGAGAATCTGAGATAATGCCATAGTCAAGGGTTTAAGCATCGGTTGCGAGGGTGTCGATCAACAGTTGAGCCAGCTCTAGGGAGAAATAGTAAGCCTGGCCAGCGTTACCCTGCAAGACCTCAAAGGGTAGATAGGGCTCGCCCAGGTGGTTAATCACCAGGGCCGCCCCCTCCAGGGATTGATAACGGGTATAGTCGTTGACGGTGACGACGGTGGTTAGTCCAGCGGCTAGAGCCGCCTCTAGTCCCTGCTGGCTGTCTTCAATCACCAGGCAGCGATCGCGCCTCAACCCCATCAGCTCCACCACCAGGTTATAGATATCTGGCGCAGGTTTTTTAGCCGCCACCATATCCCCAGCCGCAATCACCTCAAACCAGGTGGGTGAGGTTGGCCCCAGCAGGCGTTCCAGCAGGGGCAGCACGGCGTCCTTAGCGCTGGTAGTAGCAATGGCCAGCCGTACCCGATGGCGGCGAGCCTCATCCAGCAACCGTATTACCCCCGGTCGCAGGGGGATGACATCGGCCTCAAGCAGCGCTTTAAAGTGAGCTGTTTTCGCCCGATGCAAACCGGCGACTAGCTCCATCAACGGTGGATCCAGCGGACAGTTGGACTGGTAGCGCTCAATGTAGTAACGAATGCGCTCTTTGCCCCCCGCTACCCGCAACAATTGCCCATAGAGGCCCACGGGCCAGTGCCAGGCCAGGCCAAAGTCCTGAAAAGCCCGGTTAAAGGCGACCCGATGCCCGTCCCGCTCGGTTTCGGCCAGGGTGCCATCAACATCAAAAATCAGAGCTTCAGGGAACGACATAGGGGGGACAATAAAGAAGGCAAGCCTGCCAGCTTGGGGCCAGAAGCCCTGCAAGCATCCCGATTCTAGCCGAGAAGCTCGCCATTTCACCGTAGGATGAAAAGGCTACTCCCTGCCTAGAAATTACTGTCAAAGGTTACGAACAGAATGGACATCAAACGCGGCTTTGTAGACACGGTCGGCAACACCCCTTTGATTCGCCTCAACAGCGTCAGCGAGGCCACGGGTTGCGATATCCTCGGTAAAGCCGAATTCCTCAACCCTGGCGGCTCCGTGAAGGATCGCGCCGCCCTCTACATCATTCAAGACGCTGAAGCCAAAGGGCTGCTCCAGCCGGGCGGCACGGTGGTGGAAGGCACCGCCGGTAATACGGGCATTGGCCTAGCCCACATCTGCAATGCCAAGGGCTACCGCTGCTTAATCGTGATTCCTGATACCCAATCCCAGGAAAAAATTGACCTGCTCCGCACCCTGGGAGCCGAAGTCAGAACGGTGCCCGCCGTACCCTATCGCGACCCTAACAACTACGTCAAAGTATCAGGACGACTGGCAGAGGAGCTGGATAACGCAATTTGGGCCAACCAGTTTGACAATTTGGCCAATCGCCAGGCCACTACGAAACCACCGGCCCCGAAATTTGGGCTCAAACC
>CAYUBC010000590.1:0-2593 GCA_964442885.1 uncultured bacterium
ACCATGGTGGCCCCGCCGGTCGCCGTGAACATCACCGCGAACTGGCTCGGCCCCATGCTGGTGGAAGCGGGGCAGTTGGGGGTGGCAGGGGTGCTGCTGCTGGGCTACCACGGCAAACTCATTAAGCTGGCCGGAGGCATTTTCCACACCCATCACCATGTGGCCGATGGTCGGCATGAAATTCTGGCGGCTCACTGTGCGGCCGCAGAGGTTCCTCTGGCGGTGGTGCAGCGCGTACTTCAGGCAGAAACCGTAGAGGCTGGCCTGGGCATCTTGCAGGGGTATGACCGAGCTAGGGCGCAGGCTGTTTATGCCGCGATTGCGGCGCGCATTGATGAGCGCGCCGCCGCCTACGTCCACGCCCACACCGGCCATGGGCTCAGGGTGGGTTCAATGCTGTTTAATCGCCAGCGAGAGATTATTGTCAGCAGTGCTCAGGGCCGCACTCTATTCCAGCAAGTTTTGATAGACTGTAAAGAATAATTTTTTACATGTTTTTCTTTTTACATCTCTAAAATGCTTGAAGGCCTGCGACAAGGGTTATAGCAGGCTGGCCTTAAAACAGTTCATAACTCTGTTCTGAGGAGTGCCTCGCCAGAACAGGTGTTCGCTTCAATACCTTGCTTCCAGGTCGGATGTTTACCCTGTAGACCTGGCCTCAGCCCCCAACCCTCAACCCGTAGGATTAACCCGTGACTCTTCAAACAGACCCTACCGCCCACCCAGGTCAATCTAGCCTGCCAGAGCTCAACCGCCAAATGCTGGTGATTTTGGATTTTGGCTCTCAGTATTCAGAACTCATTGCCCGCCGCATTCGCGAAACCGAGGTTTACTCCGAGGTGCTGTCCTATCGCACAACGGTGGAGCAATTGCAGCAACTTCAGCCGAAGGGCATCATTCTTTCCGGTGGGCCTAACTCGGTGTACGACCCTGGGGCTCCCCATTGTGACCCGGCTATTTGGTCCCTGGGCATTCCTGTGTTGGGCGTGTGCTACGGTATGCAGCTGATGGTGCAGCAGCTTGGCGGCCAGGTAGAACGGGCCGAGCGCGGTGAGTACGGCAAGGCCGAGCTGTTTATTGATGACCCCACCGATCTGCTCACCAATGTCGAACCTGGCACCATCATGTGGATGAGCCATGGCGACTCGGTGACTACGCTGCCAGAGGGCTTTGAAACTCTAGCCCATACCCACAACACTCCCTGTGCCGCTATTGCCGACCATGCCCGTAAGCTCTACGGCGTCCAGTTTCACCCAGAGGTAGTGCACTCCCAGGGCGGCATCGCCCTGATTCGCAATTTCGTCTATCACATTTGCGAGTGCCATCCCACCTGGACAACGGAAGCCTTCGTGGAAGACGCAATTCGCGAGGTGCGGGCCCGGGTCGGCGACAAACGGGTGCTGCTGGCCCTGTCAGGCGGGGTCGATTCGTCTACCCTGGCGTTTTTGCTGCACCAGGCCATTGGTGATCAGCTCACCTGCATGTTTATTGACCAGGGGTTCATGCGCAAAGACGAGCCCGAACGGCTGGTGAAGCTCTTCCAGGAGCAGTTCCATATTCCCGTGCACCACATCAAGGCACGGGAGCGCTTTTTAGCCCAGGTCGAAGGCCTTACCGACCCGGAAGAAAAGCGAAAGCGCATCGGCCACGAGTTCATTCGCGTCTTTGAAGAAGAATCCAAACGCCTCGGCCCCTTTGACTACCTGGCCCAGGGCACCCTCTACCCCGATGTAATCGAGTCTGCCGACACCAATGTTCACACCAAAACCGGCGAGCGGGTGGCGGTTAAAATTAAGAGCCACCACAATGTCGGCGGTCTGCCTAAAGACCTCCAGTTCAAACTGGTGGAGCCCCTGCGGAAGCTATTTAAGGACGAAGTTCGCAAGGTAGGCCGCTCCATCGGTCTGCCGGAGGAAATTGTCCGTCGCCATCCCTTTCCGGGGCCGGGTTTGGCGATTCGCATCATTGGTGAAATTACCGAAGAACGGCTGGAAATTCTCCGCAATGCCGACTACATCGTGCGCCAGGAAATCAACCGACAGGGCCTTTATCACGACTTCTGGCAAGCCTTTGCGGTGCTGCTGCCGGTACGCACCGTGGGGGTCATGGGTGATCAGCGCACCTATGCTTACCCAGTTGTGCTGCGTCTGGTCAGCAGCGAAGACGGCATGACCGCCGACTGGTCCCGCGTTCCCTACGACCTGCTCGAAACTATCTCCAACCGCATTGTCAATGAAGTAGAAGGGGTCAACCGGGTAGTGTATGACATTACCTCAAAACCCCCCGGCACCATTGAGTGGGAGTAGCCCCAGCCAGTCTACTAAGACAACCAATGACGACGGGAGGCGGCGACAGGTAAGCACTATCTTACCTGTCGCTTGCCATATCAGTACAAATACACTATTATTGATTCACGTGTACTGATGGGGACAGCCGTCCCCCCTGTCCTTCCACCCAATCAGCTCTATGACCACCACTGCCTCCCCCACCACCAGTCGCAGCCGCTCAACGGCTACGGCGGGTAAAACGCCTGCTAAAGCTCGCGTTGCCCCTAAAGCCAGCGGTACAACGCCAGTGCTGGCCCTTGATGCAG
>CAYUBC010000591.1:0-2576 GCA_964442885.1 uncultured bacterium
GGACCGTAGCCTCTCCGGGTACCAGCGCACGCGCGTGCTGCTCAACCAGGGCAACGCTCTGGTGGTTGTGGTTAAGAGCGATCGCCAGGTCGGCCCCGGCGGTGGTCGCAACCGCGCCATTGCCCTGGCCAAACACGACATTGTGGCCAGCTTCGACGACGACTCTTACCCCATCGACCCCGACTACTTTGCCCGCCTGCTCCAGCTCTTTGAGCGCTTTCCCAAAGCCGCCGTTCTTGGGGCCGCCATTTACCACCAAAACGAACCCATCCAGCCCGACCCGCTTACCGCCGCCTGGGAACATGCCTTTGTGGGCTGCGGCTGTGCCTATCGACGCTCGGTTTTTCTGGCCGCCCGGGGCTACGTTGAGCTGCCCGTGGCCTACGGCATGGAAGAGGTGGATTTATCCCTGCGGCTCTATGACCAGGGCTGGGGCGTGCTCATCAGCCCCTGGCTGCGGGTGTTTCACGACACCCGGCTAGAGCATCACAGCAGCCCCAAAATTACCGCCGCCAGCATCTCTAACCAGGCCCTGCTGGCCTACCTGCGGTATCCCCCCCGCTACTGGTGGGTGGGGGTAGGCCAGGTCAGCAGCCGCATTCTCTGGCTATATCGCCACGGCAGACGAGCGGGGGTATGGCAGGGCATCCGTGCTATTCCCGATGCCATTGGCCAGCACCATCACGCCCGGGCAACCGTCTCTGGGCAAACCCTCAGACACTTTCTCAGCCTCCGCAAACACGCCGAAAAAGCCCTCTAAAGGTCGCTCAACGTCCTCATCCTATGACTCATCAACCGTCCTGGCTTTGCTGCCAACTGGGTGCCCGCGAACACTATGCGATTCCTCGCGCTTTGCATCAGGCGGGTCACTTAGCCAGGCTAATCACCGATGCCTGGGTGCCGCCTCAGTCGCTTCTGAACCAGTTGCCGGCGCAACCTCTGCGGAGTTTGCAAGATCGCTACCACTCCGACCTAGGCACCGCCCCCATTACCGCCTTCACCCTGGGGCTCACCCGGTTTGAGCTGCAGCAGCGCCTGCAAAAAACGGCGGCCTGGCCCCGCATGATGGCCCGCAACCGATGGTTTCAACAACAGGCTATCCAAATCCTGGAGACCTTACCCGTTGAGGGCGACCAGGCTCCTATTCTATTTACCTATAGCTATGCCGGGTTAGACCTGCTGCGCTATGCCCGGCAGCGCGGTTGGCGCACCGTGCTGGGGCAAATTGACCCAGGGCTGATGGAGGAAAAAATTGTGGCTGCCGAACACCAGCGGCACCCCCACCTGGCCCCTCGCTGGCGACCCGTACCGTCCAGCTACTGGGCTATCTGGCAGCAAGAGTGCGACCTGGCCGACCAGATTGTGGTGAACTCTGCCTGGTCAAAAACATTGCTAGAACAGGCCGGGGTTGACCCGGCTAAACTCCAGGTGGTGCCGCTGGTGTATCAGCCCCCTGCTGTTGCCGCTGGCTTTACCCGCACCTATCCCAGGGCCTTGAGCCAGGAACGTCCCCTCCGGGTGCTGTTTCTGGGTGTCGTTACCCTGCGCAAAGGCATCGCCGCCTGCCTGGATGCCCTTCAATACTTGACGGGAGAACCGGTTGAGTTTTGGTTTGTCGGCCCTCTGGATATTGATATTCCTGCCTCGTTACGGCATCACCCCCAGGTGCGCTGGGTGGGGCCGGTACCCCGTAGCCAAACCCAGGCGTATTATCAGCAGGCCGACGTGTTTTTGTTTCCCACCCTATCCGATGGGTTTGGGCTGACTCAGCTAGAGGCCCAGGCCTGGCAGCTACCGATTATTGCCTCGCAGTATTGCGGAGAGGTGGTTAAGCCAGGGGTTAACGGTCTGGTTTTAGACGTGGTTAGTGGTCGGGCGATCGCCGATAGGATCAAAACATTAGTGGCCCAACCAGCCTACTTGGCCAGCCTGGCTCAAGCTGTCGGCCCAGTTGGTCAATCAGGCCTAGCTCAGCTAGGGCAGCAGCTTCAGGCCCTCGGCCATCTGTCGGTTTAGCGCCTTTCAGGACAGGGGGAAGACCTGCTAGAGTACAGAGTAACCACTATTCCACCCTGAGCGCGTCATGGCTGCTGCACAACCCACCTATGGTGATATTTTACGGTTGTTCCAGGAAACCGACCTGAAATTTCAGGAAACTGCCCGCAGGTTTCAGGAAACCGACCTGAAATTCCAGGAAACCGACCTGAAATTCCAGGAAACCGACCTGAAATTTCAGGAAACCGACCGCCAGCTTAAGGAATTAGGTAAGCAAATTGGTGGGTTGGGGGCAAAGTTTGGCAGCTTTACCGAAGGTTTAGCTCTGCCCTCCATGGAAACGATTTTGCGGCAGCGCTTTGGCATGGAAGTGGTGAGCCCCAGCGTGCGGGTCACAAAACAGGGTCAGCATTTGGAAATTGACGTTTTAGCCTATGCTAATGGCCCTGTGAATACGGCCTACGTCGTAGAAGTTAAGAGCCATCCTCGTGAGGAATCTATTACGCAGCTTAAAACCCTACTAGAACGGTTTCGGTTTTTCTTTCCTGAGCATCAGGATAAGCAACTCTACGGCATTTTAG
>CAYUBC010000592.1:0-2574 GCA_964442885.1 uncultured bacterium
AGCCACCCTTGCCGGTGGCGCAAAAGTCGCAGGCCATGGGGCAACCCACCTGGGAAGACACACACACCGTCAGCCGCTTGGCCGAAGGAATGCCGACAGCTTCAATAATCTGGCCATCCCCTAGTTTAAGCAAATATTTAACTGTGCCATCCCTGGCAGTTGCTCGGTGATGAATAGCTGAGCGGCCAATGTTGACCCCGGCCATCTGCTGCCGCCAGGCCTTGGGGAAAACGGTGATTTCGTCCAGCGATCTCGCCCCCTGCTGGTAGAGCCAACTATGCAACTGCTTGCCCCGGTAGGCCGGTTGCCCGTGGGCCACCACCCAGTCAGTCAGCGCGGTGAGGGACTGGCCCAACAGGTAGTTTCCGCCCGTTTCGGGAGTTATTGACGTTTGGGAAAGATCAGAAGTGGGGGTAGCCGCCATTGTCTGCTCAAAAATTGCCTAGATCCCTATGGTAATGCTCAGATTGCCGGGTGGGCGATGACCAACATTTCGTTGCCTCCCTTTTGTAGCTCATACTGAACTTGAATGACCTGAGTTGTAAAGCCCCGCTCTGTTAGGTCAGCCTGAATGGGGTCCAGGTAGGGCGATCGCTCCAGCATTAGCGTCAGCAATGGAAAAATCCGCACTTCTCTAGCTACCCTAAGCATTTCCAGGATGGAACGGTGATGAAATTCGTAGGACAACTGCGCAGAGTAGAGAAACAGGAAGTGAGCGCATAGGGCTAGGTCAAATTGACCATCTGAGAACGCCAAAACCGGCAGTTCACCCGTAACATAGCGTCCAGAGCAGCGGCTAACGCTGTAATCTTCGGTGAACCGCTGAATCACCCGCAAGCGGTTGGCGCGCAGGTCTGCCGGAGATTTATGGTATGACCAGACCCAGTCTTCAGGGGTTTGCTCTACCTGATGAATAATATCGTCCACCACGGCATCAAACCGCTGCCGAATTTGAACGTCATCCAGGGCATAGATAGGATCAACGGAGACAACTCGGCCCCCTTGAGCGGTTAGCTCAGCATTAAAACTAGCGGGGCCATCGCCCACGCCAAGAATGCTTAGCCCCAAGTCTGTCTCAGTTAGAGCAAACATTTGGCGGTATTCATCCAGAGAGCGCCCAAAGGGAACGACGGCATTCAGTTGTACAACCACCGAGAGCGCCCCCTACGCAATACATGGCTATGGAACTCTCGCTAGATTCTATTCCATGCCGAACCTATGATGAGCGTCTCCGGCGACTGGGGAAATCGTCGTCATTACCGTTACTTTGGCCATTACCTTCGGGCGTTGTGGTGTCGGTATTGATCAAATCGATCAACCCTTCCGTCAAAAACTTAGGATCCATAAACAGAACCTTGGAGTTGGCGCTTTCTCCTAGCTTTTGATTGGCTTCCACATATTCCTTAGTAATCAAAAATTGCAGGATGCTTGCCGCACTCTTGTCCTGCTTAAGCACCTGAGACAACATCTCAACCGACTGCACAGTCGCCTGGGTTCGCTTAACCATCGCCTCTTGGTCGCCTTGAGCCCTGGTTACCGTAGCGCGACTTTCTAACTCAGCAGCTTTTTGCTTCTGCATGGAGGCCCTAAGTTCTTCAGGTGGCACAATCTCCTGCACTTCTACCCGTGTCACCTTTACGCCCCAGGGCTCTGTCGCTTCATCTAGCTGAGACAGTAAGGCGCGGTTAAGCTCATCACGGGAGGACAGGGTATCCTCAAACTCCATCTTGCCAATTTCAGAACGCAGGGTAGTAACCACCAGTTCTTGAATAGCGAACTCAACGTCTTCAATGGCGTAATAGGCAAGCTCAAGCTCCAAAATACGCCAGTAAACAATTGCATCTACCTGAATATTAACGTTGTCTTTAGTCGTGGCATTTTGCTTAGCCACATCGAGAACTTTTTCCCGCACACTGGCCGTTAGACTGATCCGATCAAGGGCCGGGACGACAAAATTCAACCCTGGCTTCAGCTTGCGGCGAAAGCGCCCCAGCCGCTCCACCAGCGCTTCGTCGCCCTGGTTGACAATGCGTACCGAGCTAACGGTGTAACCGATGATAATTAGCGCTAGAATGCCGATAATTTGTGCAGGCACAGCAAGACTCTCATCCTATAAGGGTAAAAGTAGGATCTATGAATTAGTCTACTGTGTTCTTCCTAAAACTGGATACCCACGCCGCCCTGCACCGAAATGGCCATGTTGCCGCCATTGCGATAGGCATTAAAGGCAAAGATAGCGTTACCAAAGGCTACCAGATTGCTGTTGGGGAACATGTAGTCAATACCGGGCTGGAGAACGAAGGCTGTTTTGTTACCCACAATGGTGGGGTCGTCACTACCGCTGGGAAACGAGATTCCAGCGCCCACGTAGGCATCAGCATTCCAGCTTAGGGGGAAGTCGTAGGACACGGTGGGCACAAAGGCAAAGTCGCCCCCAAAGACAAAGGCCTGGCCCCGCACCGACACAGGCGCGGTCAAAAACCGATAGCGACCGGCCAGCACGCCCTGGACGCCGCCGCCTTGCCCAGTTTCAGCTTCATTAGACAGGCCCAAGCCAGCCCCAATGCCGACGTA
>CAYUBC010000593.1:0-2555 GCA_964442885.1 uncultured bacterium
TCAGTGAGAATCCTTGCTTTATAAGGGTTTCAGGAGTTTTCTGCACCACCAAGCAACTACACCATACTCCCTGGCGAGTTCTGCCACAATCTGCACCTGGCCGGTACGGCTCAGAACCTTAGGGTCTGCGGTCAGGGCGGCAATCACCCGTCCGGTCAACAGGGGCGTTTCCCAGTTGTAATGGTCTTGGATTGATTCCGCCTGGGCATCACCCATACCAATGCCACCCAGGCCCATCTCAGCAGCGAACTGGGTCATCAGTTCAGTACCCACAATCCCTGGCCAGATGGAGAGGGAGGTCACCTGGTGAGGCTTTAGCTCAATGGCCATGTCAGCGGCCAGGCGATCGCAGGCGGCTTTACCCACCCCGTAGGGCACCCCAAAAATGTAAGATAGCCCACCCCAAGACGAGAGTGTGCAGATCAGCCCCCGCTGGCGCGGCACCATCAGGCGAGCCGCATAGACGCTGGTCACGTAGTGACTGCGCAAGCCCACCTGGTTGCAGGCATCCCAGAAGCCTGGTTCTGACTCCCAGAAGGGTTTGCCATAAGCGGCTCTGAGGGCGGGCACCCCAGAGTAGGCGTTGTTCACCAGCAGGTCGAGATGGCCATCCTGGTCGGTCTGGATGCGCTCAAATAGAGCCTTCACCTGGTCATCGTCGCTATGGTCTACCTGGATTGGAAGGGCCATCCCACCGGCTTGCTCCACTGCCGTTGCCGTTTCCTCCAGCGATCCGGTGGCCTCAGCGGATGCCGTCAGGGTGCGTCCGCTGAGGTAGACCGTTGCCCCGGCCTCGCCCAGCCCAATGGCAATGCCTTTGCCCAGTCCTCTCGTTGCGCCCGTCACCAGGGCGATGCTTCCCTCAAGTGGCTTCATGGGATTCTCCAGCAGTAGTTAGCGTGGTTAGTTGCTGCTCTCGCATCAGCATAAACAGGGCAAAGCCAAAAGCAAAGGAGATCAGGAACATTAGGGCGATGTAAAGTCCCCAGACCTTCGGCTTTAGCCGTCGTCCCTCCGACACGCTGGGGGTTCGCCGCCCCATGCTGATATTGCCCTGAATGTGGCCAGTCTGTTGAGGACACAGCTACAGGGGCGCTGCAAGGTAAGAATTGACTATTCTGGGAATAAGGATGTCGATGGAAGCAATTTATGAAGATACAAGCGTTAACCTCAATGGCTCCCATTGCTTCCGATAAGGTCATCAGCACTATCCTTACCTATAGGCGAAATCAATGGTAGAAAATCTTTTGCCACCGGCGTGGCGAACACCCCGAAAAATCTATTTCTTCTGGACTATAGTCCTTCCAGTCGTGCTCGGATATTTAACAGCAATATTTGTCAGATCCGATATTATTTTATATCTTTTTTTAATTCCCATACTGGGTATTGGCTTGCTGATCGAGGCCTGTATTATTTTTATGCTTGTTATTCGGTGGGCAATGAAGCGATCGCCAGCTACCCTAAAACATCTTCGTCGTCATGGGGGAATAGCCCTTTTTTTAGTGGTTAATGGCATCATTAACTATTCTGTAGGATCAAACATTTTGGATTCCGACGAGAGATCAGCAATGGCTTACTGTGAAAATGTTATTCCGCAGATTGAAAGCTATGCGTCTCAGCAGGGAAACTACCCAGAAACCCTAAGCCAGCTCCAAAACCTCCCTACCCAGCCTTGGTTAAGCAGCACTCGATGCATCTACTCCCGTAGTGACGAAGGTTATGAATTGACCATTCGCTATCCTTCTCCTAGTTCAAGAATCCTTTTCCATAAGAGTCCGTAACTAATCGTTGTAGAGAGATTCAATTACAGGGCTATTTCATTCTAAAAATGATCTTGAGAGTATCTAGGCCGAATTTACAGAGTCGCTCAGCCTGAGCCATATTGGAGAACTCGTTTTAGGTTAAAGGCTGATGTTTGGTCATACAAGCTGACCCGATTCTAGGCTCAGAGCTGGTAGGCTGTTCTGTTTAATATTGGCAACAAAAAAGCGCCCCGCGGAGGGAGCGCTTTTCTCAAATCAATCGTGCAGTCAAGGACTAGCCGATGATTTCAGGAGCTTCAGCAGAAGCCAGGTCAAGGGGGAAGTTGTGAGCATTGCGCTCGTGCATCACTTCCATACCCAGGTTGGCGCGGTTGATCACGTCAGCCCAGGTGCCAATCACACGACCCTGAGAATCCAGGATCGACTGGTTGAAGTTGAACCCGTTCAGGTTGAACGCCATAGTGCTGATGCCCAGAGCGGTGAACCAAATGCCAATCACAGGCCACGCACCCAGGAAGAAGTGCAGGCTGCGGCTGTTGTTGAAGCTGGCATATTGGAAAATCAGACGACCGAAGTAGCCGTGAGCCGCCACAATGTTGTAGGTCTCTTCTTCTTGGCCAAACTTGTAGCCGTAGTTCTGAGACTCAGACTCGGTGGTCTCACGCACCAAGGAGGAGGTCACCAGAGACCCGTGCATGGCGGAGAACAGGGAGCCGCCGAACACTGCTGCTACACCCAGCATGTGGAAGGGGTGCATCAGAATGTTGTGCTCAGCCTGGAACACCAGCATGA
>CAYUBC010000594.1:0-2555 GCA_964442885.1 uncultured bacterium
AGCCCCCCGCCAGCGCCGTGCCCCTGGCCGACCTCTTACAACAAATTGCCCAGCTAGAGCAAACCACCCCAGAGTCGCCCCTGCTGATTACGCTCTACAACAACCTGGGCGAAGCCTACGAAACCCACTACGACTACAAAGCCGCCCTAGAAGCCTACGAAACCGCCCTGGCCCTAGCCGAAGCCAAAACCGACCTCTCCGGCCAGGCCAGGGCCAGTTTTAACCTTGGCGATGCCCTGAGCGCCTGCGGGCGGCCCCACCAAGCCCTGGAGTTTTATCACCAAGCCCTGGCCCACTATCGCACCCTCAATGATCGCAGCGGAGAAGCTGCCTCCCTGGGCAATCTGGGGCTTGCCTACTATGCCCTGGGCCAGTACCCCCAGGCCATTGAGTACCACCAGCAGTGCTTAGCCATTGCCCGCGACATCGGCGATCGCCAGGGCGAGACCAACTCCCTGGGCAATCTGGGGCTTGCCTACCGTGCCCTGGGCCAGTACCCCCAGGCCATTGAGTACTACCAGCAGTGCTTAGTCATTGACCGCGACATCGGCGATCTCCGGGGCGAGGCCAACGCTTTGTTTAACTTTGGTAATGTGCTGGCCAGGGTTGACCAAAAATGGGAGGCTCGCTCTGCCTACGAGGCTGCACGGGCACTGTACGAAGCTATGGGCTTACAGAAAGAGGTTGAAGACTGTAACAACGCCATGGCTGACTTGGGAGAAATCGCTGTTACGGCATCCGATAGCTCACATCAAAATAGCCCAACTTCTGACTCCTGACTACCCCTCCGAATACAGCCGCCCCCGCTTCCCCAACGTCGTGGCGAGCGTGTAGAGCGCATAGACCAAACCACAACCATAAAAAACGCCCCGGGGCAGCACCTTGAGCGGGTTGGGGTCTTTGTTGCAGGGGGGGTGGCCCAGGACGTGGCAGTCAAACAGGCGGCTGAAGAGGCGCAGGTTTTGGCCGGGGGTGAGGTTTTTGAGGCCGAGCAGAAAATGGTTGTGGTAAAACACCATTTGGTAGCGCAGGGATTGGGTGGAAATATCGTGGCAGCCGCCGGTGGCTTCTCCCAAATGCACCAGGTGAGCCTCTGGGTTGTACCAAATGATGTAGCCAGTCTGGCGAATGTGTAGACAAAAGTCAGATTCTTCTCGCACGGCGCTGCCGTAGAAGCGTTCATCAAAGCGCAGGCCGTGCTTGTCAAACAGCTCCCGCCGAAAAGACATGTTGCACCCCCGCGCCGTCAGCACTGGCTGGGGTTGGGTGGTGTGTACCAAATCCAGGTGGTACCAGGCAATGCCGGGATCCATGGCTTCCGGGGGCAGGTAGTCGATTTCCAGGCCGTCTTGCTCGGCCAGCTTCATGCGGTCAAACACGCGCCCGGCCACGGCTCCCACATCGGGCCGCTCTACAAAGGTGCGGGCATGGGCGTAGAGGTAGCCGGGGGGCAGCACCACGTCATCGTCAATAAACAGCACAATGTCGCCGGAGGAGTGCTCAATGCCCAGGTTGCGGGCGGCGGGCAGGCTGGCCCAGGGCACCCGGTACAGGGTAATTTGCCCGGTTTGCACCAGGTGCTCTAGCTGGCGTTGGGTCTCTGGCTGGTGGGTTGGGGTCTGGTCTACAACGATGACCTCGTAGTTGGGATAGTCCTGCGCCAGCAGGCTGTGCAACGTCTCGCACAGCACGGCCTCGCGCTGGTAGGTGGGGATGATGACGGATAGAGTGGGCCAGGGCATAGGGGGAGAGGGGGAAGGCAGAAGGCAGAAGGCAGAGGGGGGAGAGTTCAAAGTTCAAAATTTTGAATTTTGAATTTTGAATTTTGCCTTCTCAAAGTTATGTCCAGTATGCCCGTGCTTTTGCGGAATCGCCCTGGTTCGTGTAAGTTGGCTGAAACGAAGGGTCACCCAACCGCAGTAGGCATTGTTGGGTTCCGCTAGGGCTGATGCTGTTGGCGAAATATTACGTTATGACCTTTGCCCTCTCCCTAAATCCCTCTCCCAAGATTGAGAGAGGGACTTTGAATCCGGCTCCCCTGCTCCCATTTTGGGAGCAGGGGCTGGGGGAAGAGGGCTGACTTGCAAAGGGGGGATGCACCCTAAGCCTGCCGTTCAGGACGCTTGAAACACTGATGCCTTAAAGATTTTTCACTTTGAATTTGGCATTTTGAATTCCGCGTAGCGGTACTAGTACTCTGAGACAGAAATAACTCGCCTATTCGCCGGGGCAGAAACCCTTGTGTAGCCAGGAATTCCGCTTCTGCCTTCTGCCTTCTTACTTCTGCCTTTCGGTACTAGAATCCCCAGGTGCGCCGGGGGCCAAGATCCAGGTGAATGACGCTGGGCATGTTGCTGTAGATGCCAATGCCGCCGGGCCAGGTGAGCATGACGGAGTTGGCGACCTGGCGGCCACTCAGGCCCTGCACCTGCAAATCTACGGCGTTGCCGGTTAGGTGCTGGCTGCGGGGGGCACCGCCCACTGCCGCGTTAACGGCGGGAGGCCGATACCAGGAATTGACCTGAAAGGGCCGCCCAATGCGATTGCGTACCGGC
>CAYUBC010000595.1:0-2543 GCA_964442885.1 uncultured bacterium
TAGATCGTTGCGGCTGCGGTTGCTCAATGCCTCCGCTTCTCGGGTGTACCACCTGCAGCTAGAAAACCATCCCTGGTGGCTAATGGCTACCGATGGTGGCCCTCTAGCCTCACCGGTTGACCCAGGGGCCGTCCTCCTAGCCCCCGGGGAGCGGGTGGATTTTCTGGTTCAAAACCGGGCAGAACCCGGCTCTTATCCACTGCTGAGCCTGCCCTACGATCGCGGCATTATGGGCATGGCTGGAGCTATGGGGCATAGACATGGCCGGGGCATGATGAGGTCAGCAGCGGAGCCACCCAGGCTGATTGCACAAATTCGCGATCAAGGCTCCACCAGCCCGGCGGCATTACCTACCGCCCTTGGCACAGTAGACCCTCTGCCCGAACCAGACCTGGTTCGCGAGTTCGTGCTGGACCACGGTATTGATCCTGAAACACAGGATCCTTTTCTAATCAATGGCCGCGCCTTTGGGCATCACCGGGTAGATACCCGCGTCCAGCTTGGCACCGTTGAAGATTGGGTGATTGTCAATCGGGCTGGGATGGATCATCCCTTTCACCTGCATACCAACTCGTTTCAGATCATCAGCCGTAACGGTCAGCCAGAGCCGTTTAGAGCCTGGAAGGATGTCGTCAACGTGCGGGCTTACGAAACAGTTAGAATTCGCATTCCCTTTCGGGACTTTGTTGGCAAAACGGTCTACCATTGCCACATTCTGGATCACGAGGATCAGGGTATGATGGGCATCTTAGAAATCAATGGCACTGAAATAACCTGAAATAACTCCTCGTAAATCGCCAGAAGTATTGATCTGCCCTAGGGTGGGCACTGCCCACCAGTCTTAATTCAGAATTTGTAGGTTGGTTGGCGCGCTAGCAGAACTCCACCAGTCTTACTGCCGTTGGGTTCCACTGTGTTTCACCCAGCCTACGAGAGCCCTAATTTTTAGTCTTGACGCTGCCCTCGTCAGGTGGATGGAGCGCCATAAAACCTGGCTTTAAAGGCAATAGTGCGTATTTTACACAGCAAAGAAACGCTCTATTAAGAAACACGTCAAACCGCAACGATGGCGCTATCGCTGAGCAGTTTAGGGGCAGCTTAGGCTATCCAGATATGTCCTGGTGGCAGGGAGAGCTGCAATGATAACAACCCATGACCTTACCCCTCAGACCCTAACGGTTAGCCGTCAGTCTGACCGAGAAGAGCGGCAGACGGCGCTACGCCAAATCTATGCCCAGGTGCTAGAGCGCCAGCCCTACGCCTACGAACGTAAAATTCTGGCCAGAGATGAGGACGACTTTCTCAAAAATAAGATTGGCGTCAAGCGCTTTTTACGCAA
Organism: uncultured bacterium; assembly: GCA_964442885.1. Lineage (GTDB taxonomy): Bacteria > Cyanobacteriota > Cyanobacteriia > Phormidesmidales > Phormidesmidaceae > Nodosilinea. The sequence continues at coordinate 1,340 of CAYUBC010000595.1, forward strand.
TCTAGGCCATTCTGACGTTTATTTGAACACCTTTTACTACCAATCCTCTAATCCCAAATTCATTGAATTGTGCTTTAAGCACTTTATGGGGCGAGCACCCAAGGATATGGAGGAGATGCGGCAGTACTGCGATATTCTCATGCGGCGCGGGGTGAAGGAGTTAATCACTGCGATGCTCGACTCGGATGAGTATCAGCATCACTTTGGCTGCTTTACCGTGCCCCACGCCTGGACGGAATCCCTCTACCCCTCTCCTAAAACTTTCTGGGAAACTGAGGTGCTGCAGCACGAGCTGCATGGGCGTCGAGGCTGGATTTTACCTACCCTGATCTGGCATGACCTGCATTTGAACTGCGAGGGCGGACACTGCGCGGTTCCCGTTGCTGCCGAGGCTACGCCAACCCCCTCTGCCGCTTTTGCCCTTGGAGCCCTGCGGCAGATGCTCAACACCATGAGCCAGCCCGACATGGAGCAATTTGCCCAAACGTTATCCTCAGCGGAGCGGGAAAAACTCAGGGCCATGCTGATGCAGCCATCCCGCTAGCCATTGCCGTTAGGCCACCAGGCGCATAAATTTCTTTTTGCCAACCTGGACAACTTTGCCCATGAGAAAGTCTGGCCTGTCGAACTCCTGGTTAGGATCTGAGAGCTTTTCCCCGTCTAGCTTGACGCCACCCCCCTGAATTTGGCGGCGGGCTTCGCTGCTGCTGGCACAGAGGCCCGTGGCCCCAACAATGTAAAACAGCTTGGCCGGAAACTGAATTGTGCTGAGGGAAAACTCCGGCACCCCCTCTGCGGGATCACCCGTGCCCTGCACCAGGCTAATGGCGGCCTGCTGAGCCTGGAGAGCGGCCTCCTCACCGTGGAATTGCTGGGTAATATCGAGGGCAAGCTGCTTTTGCTGCTCGCGGGGATTCTCTGGCAGGTCATTCAGGTTCAGGGTCGTTAGCAACTCCACGTAATTGCGAATCAGGGCATCGGGGGTTTTCTCTAGCTTGGAGTACATGCTCAGGGGGGCTTCCTGCAGCCCAACGTAATTGTTTAGGGACTTCGACATTTTTTGGCTGCCATCCGTCCCCAGCAGCAGCGGCATCAGCATTCCGAACTGGGGCAGCATGCCAAAGTGGCGCTGCAAATCGCGTCCAACGGCAATATTAAACTTTTGATCGGTGCCGCCTAACTCCACATCGGCCTGCACGGCCAC
>CAYUBC010000596.1:0-2534 GCA_964442885.1 uncultured bacterium
ACATAGCTTTTGAGCCTCAAGCTGGGCGTCGGCCTTCCAGCGCAGGTCGAGCAGGTGCATCAGCGATCGCACATTGGCCGACATCACCCAGTGCTGGCGAATATCAAAGGGAATTAGCCCCCGCGCATGTTCCTCGGCAAACCCCTGGTCAATGCGCTCCTTATAGCGACGGCTGGCTTCCAGGCACCAGTCCAGGTCTTGCTGGCGAGCATCCGCCGTGTACTCGTACTTTTTGCCCTGGCGATCGGTATAAAAGCCCAGCGGTCTTAGATAAAAGACCTCCTCCACCGAACGCTTGCCGTCTACAACATCGATAATTCTCTGCCCCGTGTAACGGAAGGAATTATGAACAACAACGCCATTGGCCACAAAATTATTCCACGGCCCTTCTACTTCTAAATCAAAAGTTGTCTGTAACCCTAAATATTCAACAGCTATCACCTTAACAGGATGAGCTTTTAGCTTCCGCCCGACTGGCTTTGGTTTAGCTGCCCAAAGTTGAGGTTCAATGATCGGTTGAAAAGTCGCCGCAAATTCAGCTTCCAAGTGATTGTGATGGAGAAATTTATGACAATCCTCACATAGAGAAATGAGGTTACTAAATTCGTAGGCCAGAGATTCATCTGCAAATACAGGCACTAGATGATGCGCATGAAGATGCTTGCCATACTCACCGCAACGCTGGCAAATATAGTTGAATTTAGCGTGAACCTGATGAGCCATCTGACGAGTCCATGCGCCGATTAGTTCACGCTCTGTAGAGGTTCCACCTTTCCAAAAATTTGATTCAGCCCCTCGTTTAGTGGAGGACTTAGCATTAGCACGTCGCTGTTCCTGGCTGGCCTCAGACAGTGACAGCTTGTATCCTTTTATGCCCTTATTCCAGGGGTTTTCAGAGCCCGGCAAGCGCTTATTCAAGGTTAAGCCATAGGAATAAACCCACTTTTTCACTGATTCAACTGAGCATCCAGCAAGGTCAGCTATTTCATCAGCGTGCAATCCTTTAGAAAGCTGAGATTGTAGCCAGTTTTTATCTCGATAGAGACCATTCCCGGCTATAGTTTTCAAACCTCTGCGATGACCGGAAGGTAGAGTTAGTCCAAACTGTTTGGCCCAATAGCGAATCACATCAGCTGAACAACTACAATTCTGAGCAATTTGCTGAGCTGTTAATCCCTGGTTGATTTGTGCTGTTAGCCATAATTTCTGACTATACAGTGCGTCAGGTCGAACCACTCCGTTAGTCATCAATTCGCAGTCTTTAGTAACGGCTAATACCTGATGATCTGGGTTGGTAATGAGTCCCAAAGCTTCTCCCATGCGTAGCCAGCCTTGGGACGTATAGAGACGGTGATTAGTCGTGCAATCTAAGGTTTTACCGTCAGCCAATGTCAGCCGATAGACTGGCTGCAAACCGCTGCACATAACATCGCGAATATGCCCTATCTCAAAAACACCAGTGTCTTCATTTAGAACTCGCAAGGACATTTTTTGAAGACGAGTCTTACAATCTCGCCGGTAATAGCCTGGAGCTTCACCCTTGCGACCACGAACCTTACGCTCTCGCTGGGCTTTTTCGCCATTTACCCAGAGGTCGTAAAGCTCAGCAATGGCGAGTTTTTTGAGTTGTCCAGAAGCTTTGACAAAGGTAACTTCTGTATCCCCAGCCAAACATTGGACATCAAAACTCACCCCTACGCGATGAGTACGAATTTGCTGCATGGTGCTGTGGGGGAACCAGCCGACATTAAAAACAATTTGAGGATGTTCTAGTGGCCCGTAGTGGCCCCGTCCACCCTTGAGCAGACTGGTCACTAAAATTTCGCCACAGCGGGCCTCACTGGGCCACTGCTGGCGTTCGTGGACAACAAAGCCCTCAGCATAGTCCTGATGCATGGCGGCATACATGGTCTGCTGAGGATTGGGGGTCTGCGAAATCACCTCAACCGTAAAGCGATCCATAACTTAGCCTCAGATTTCCAGGTATTCGACATAGTCAACGGCAAGGCGACGCCCCTGGCGGCTGGCTGGCTCAGGCTGAGCCGAGCTTGAGGCCAGGGTGCTGATATCGGGCAATGGGGCTGGCCCCTCTGGCAGTTGGGCGGGCTGACGGAGCAGCAACAGCCCCTCCCGCACCGCCGATCGCACAATCGGCTCCGGCTCATGGGCCAGCATGACGTGAAAACAGTCCAACAGGTGCGACTGCATAGAGATTTCGGCTCCGGCTAAATAACACCCACCGTTCGGCGCTTGCTGCACCAGCCTAACCAACTGGCGCACAGCAATTAACCGCTTGAGGGGATCAGCCTGGGTCAGTTCTGCCAGGCTCTGCTCAAACTGGGTTAGGGCGTTGTCGGTGGTGGTGCTCCGCAGTGCAGCGGGTTCAGCTTCGGCGGCGGGCAGCTTAGTTTGAGTGCCTGGCAAGCTAGTAGAACGGCTGGGTAAAAGGCGCTGAAAACCGCCAGGGGTTGAGGATCGAGAGGGCCTGGGCGAGGTAGGCGTCCCAGAGCTGGGGATTGGCGTTGAAGGCGCCA
>CAYUBC010000597.1:0-2533 GCA_964442885.1 uncultured bacterium
ACAAACCCTCAATCCCTTTCACTTAGAGGGTTTCCCGGCTTAAATTACACTCCGTTAAGCGTAACGATCGAGCGTGGGCAAAAATGACCAGGTGGGTAACCAGTAGGCTGATGCGATTAATGCTCCAGCTCAGCCTGCTCGGCGTGATTCTGCTAGGATGCTTGATCTACCCTGCGGCGAGCCTGGCGACAAACTGGCACTCAGTTGCCGCAACAGACGATCGCAGCCAGGAACAATTCGTAGACCCCGACTCTATTCAAGTGGTAGCGGCTGGACAGGTGCGGGTGAACAGCTACTACCTCGACCACCGCTCTGGTCAAACCGTCACCACAACTTACTTAACCGACTATGACTGCTATGGCCACCGCTTTCGCGATGTGGAGTATGAGGGGCCGGTGGGCCAAGCTAGCTGGCAGCCCGTGGAGCCTGACCCGCTTAATGCGGCGGCAATGGTCTATGCCTGTGCCCAAGCGGGCTACGACCTTTCGCCCCCAGCCGCTGCCCAAAATTGACGAAAATCCTCATCCTGCTGGCTGAGTTGTACCCACTCGGCTCTCTGGGCTTGAACCAGTTCGGCCAGGCGGGCGCAGGCGGGGCGCTCGGTGGCGTAATGGCCTGCATCAATGAGGACAAGGTTGAGATCGCGCCCTTCCTGAAACTGATGAAATTTGCAGTCCGAGGTCAGGTATACCTGCGCCCCAGTTTTAGCGACCGCCGCCAGAAAACTTGCCCCAGAGCCCCCCAGCACCGCTACCCGGCTAATGCTCTGCTGAAGATTGGCAGCGGGCGAATAAATCAAACGCGGCGGCGACAGGGCGTGTTGAACTAAAGTCAGCACCTCCTGCAACGACAGGGGGTGGGGCAAATTTCCCACCCGGCCATAGCCCAGCCCAGGCTGAGTAAGCACCACGGGTTCTGAATTCTGGAGCTTCAGACATTGCGCCAGCACGTCTGCCGTGCCGTCCTCCACCTGGTCAAAGTTGGTGTGGGCGCTGTAGACTCCGATGGCGTGGTGAATCGCTAACCGCACCATATCACCAACCGGATCGCCCTTCGCGACAGCTTTGAGCGGGCTGAAGATCAACGGATGGTGGGCCAGAATCAGGTTGACAGCAATCCCCCGCTGCCGCAAAGCTAGGGCTTCCTCCATCACCGCCAGAGTAGGAGTCAGGCACACCAGCACACGCGCTGGCTGATCCAGCACCCCTGGCTCAACTTGCCAGCCGCAGTTATCCCAGCTTTCTTGCCAGGCGGGGTTAGCCCAGGCTTCCAACCAACGAATGAGTTCCGCAATTGAAGCTGCCATACCTAACTCAAGCAACGCCTCAACCCATTAGAGCAGAAAGTAAAAACCTCAGTTGAGTTTTCCTGCCCTCGCTGCCTTCCGCCTTTACCCCTAGCTTTCTACCGCCAGCCCAACCGGGCAGGTTACGTTGGTGCCGCCCAGGCCGCAATAGCCGCCAGGATTTTTGGCTAGATACTGCTGATGGTAGGCTTCAGCGTAATAAAACTCCGGGGCATCGAGGATTTCGGTGGTAATCGGCCCATAGCCAGCGGCATGCAGGGCTTGCTGATAGGTCTGGCGGGAGGCTTCGGCCAGTTGGCGCTGGCTGTCAGAGTAGACGTAGATGCCAGAGCGATATTGAGTGCCCACGTCGTTGCCCTGCCGCATGCCCTGGGTGGGGTTGTGGCTTTCCCAAAAGACCCTGAGCAATTGCTCGTAGCTCACCATCTGGGGGTCAAATACCACCAGCACGACCTCATTATGGCCAGTCAAGCTGGAACAAACTTCCTGATAGGTGGGGTTAGGGGTGTAACCAGCGGCATAGCCTACAGCAGTGGAGTAAACGCCAGGTTGCTGCCAGAATTTGCGCTCAGCCCCCCAAAAACAACCCATGCCAAACATAGCCAGCTCCATCCCAGCGGGGAAGGGGGCCTTGAGAGAGTTGCCATTAACGTAGTGCTGGTCAGGCACAGGGATGGGGGTAGACCGTCCGGGTAGCGCCTCGTTAGAAGAGGGCATTTCAGTTTTTTTGCCTTTGCCTAAGCCAAAGAAAACCATAGGTTTATCAAGAATGCGACTGAGTTCTACACGTCCTATACGTTCACTATAGGTCAACTATCTGAGTTACCGGTGAGAACAGCAGCGATTCCGATGGCGCTTTTTGTCATGCCAGGACGGTGCCTTGCGACCAGGGGATGCAAGGACTCGCAAAGGAAGAGAGCCCGTAGGGTGCATTCGCGAAGCAATGCACCCTTTCACCAAGCAATGCACCCTTTCACCAAGCAATGCACCCTTTCACGCCGTAATACACCCTTTCACCAAGCAATGCACCCTTTCACCAAGCAATGCACCCTTTCACGCCGTAATACACCCAATTTGCCCATCAAGATATTCCCGACATGTGGGCGGTGCATTGCGGCCTCAGGGGGACATCGTGTCTCTGCCAAATCGGTGAGGGCCGCGAATGGAGGATGGGGCGGGCGGTGCATTGCGGCCTCAGGGGGACATCGTGTTCTTGCCAAATCGGTG
>CAYUBC010000598.1:0-2529 GCA_964442885.1 uncultured bacterium
GCATCACATCGGCCAGGGGTAAGCGCACTTGAAAGGTTGTGCCCTGGCCGACGGTGCTGGTGGCTCTAATTTCCCCGCCGTGAACCTGGATGATGTGCTGTGCGATCGCCAGCCCCAGGCCCATCCCCCCGGATGCTTTAGAGCGCTGGGCATCAACCCGATAGAAGCGCTCAAAAATGTGGGGCAGCGCCGCTGGGGGAATGCCAATGCCGCTATCGCTAACCTCAACCACAGCCTGCTGATTTTGCCGTTGAAGGTGTAACTCAACCACACCCTGGGCCGGGGTGTAGCGGCAGGCGTTGCTGAGTAAATTAGTCAAGGCCTGGCGCAGCAAAATAGCGTCGGCTCTGACGATGATAGCCTCGTCGGGTAATTGCACCGTTAGAGCCAGGGCATTGGTGCTGGCCTGGGGTCGCCAATCTGCCGCCAATTGGGTTAGAAGGGTTTGTAGTTCCACAGCTTGCAGGCTATCGCCCGCCAGCAGCCCCTCCTGACGGGCCAAAAACAGCAGCTCATCCACCAGGCCGCTCATTTGCTTGGTCAGGGACACAATTTTAGTGAGGCGATGGCGCAGTCCTACAACGCCGTCTTCTGGGTCGTCTAGCTCCATCAACCCTACCTGGGCGTTGCCCAAAACGGCGGCCAGGGGTGCCCGTAGCTCGTGGGAGGCATTGGCGGTAAAGCGCTGAAGCTGATTGCACACGGCCTCCAGGCGATGGTTGCTGGTGGTGAGAGCCAGTTCTCGCTCACCCAATTCCTGCTCTAGCTGAAAAAAGAGATGGACTGCCAGTAGCGCTCCTGCCGTCCCCAACACTCCAGAACCACACAACACAATCCAGGTAATTTGCCGATACAAATGCTGGTGCCGTTGGCGCTGGGTAAGCAACTCGTCTTCGGTCTGGGCAAAGCGATCAATGGCCTGACGAGTCTCATCCATGGTTTCCCGGCCTTCCTCTAGCCAGGCGTAGAGGGAGGCCGTAGGCACCAGCAGGTCTGTGCGACCCCGCTCGCCGCCCCATTTGTCCTGCAGCTTAATTTTTTTGTCCAGAATAGCCAGATTTTCGTTGACCAGGGCGTCAATAATCTGAAGCTGCTCCACCTGTTCGGGGTTGTCGCTAATCAGGTTATGCAACTTTGCCAGGGAAACAGGAATGACCGTCTGAGCCTGGCGATAGGGAGCCAAAAATGCCTCCTGCTGAGTCAGGCCATAGCCGCGCACGCCGGTTTCTGCATCAACCAGGGCATTCAACAGATGTTTCGCTTCGAGCTGCACTGTTTGGGTGTGTTGTACCCAGGCTTCATCCTCGGCCAGGCTAGATTTGAGCCAGGCAAAGGCCGCCAGGGCGGTAAACAAACACGTTACTGGAATGGCAATAATCATCGCCCCCCGTACCCGAATTGGCCAGGTATGCCAGCATTGGTAAAGGCGATGCACTAACTGGGCCATGGGTCAGGTTGCCGGGGGGTCTAAGCGGTAGCCCAAGCCGTAGACGGTTTCAATCCACGTATCAACACCAAGCTCACGGAGCCGCTGCCGCAGGCGCTTAACGCGAGCCGTGACCGCGTTGCTCTCTGGCTCGGTGCCCCACTCCCAGAGGGCCTGCTCAATTTGGTCGTGGGTGAGGATTTGCTGGGGGTGGCGCATCAAGTATTCCAGCAGTTGGAAATCGCGGCCCGACAGTTTCAGGCTAGCATCCCCTCGCTCCACCCGCATGGTATCTAGCTGTAGCACTAATTCGCTGACCTGGAGCCTATCTCCCTGCCAGAGGGGCGATCGCCGTCGCAAGGCCCGCACTCGCGCCAGCAGTTCTTCTATATCCACCGGTTTAACCAGATAGTCATCCGCGCCAGCATCCAGCCCCATGACTTTGTCAGCGGTGGTGTCCTTAGCCGTCAGAATCAGGATAGGAACCCCCTGGCCGGCCCGGCGACAGGATTGGCAAAGGGAAAGGCCATCCTCGCCAGGCAGCATCCAATCAAAAATCAGCAGGTTATAGGCTTTTTCGCCCAGTAACCAGCGAGCTGTAATGCCATCACCCACCGCGTCTACCACATGCCCTGAGTGCGTCAGCGCAGCGTGCAGGGGCTCCCGCTGGTCAGCGTCATCTTCAACAAGGAGAATTCTCATCTGGGCTGAATTGAACTATCCCAAGACCTGCGCCGTAGCGCCAAGAGTCACTCCTACTAGAGACATTCTAGTAGGAGTGACCGGTCGAGATGGGCGCTACTCAAGCCAACCCTACGGTCCCACCCCTAGGATTGCCGCAGGGGTCTGCGCGTCAGGGCTGGCCAGAGGCAGAGCAGCATTCTCACGCCCAGGCAAACCGGGATTGGATTCTAGAAAATCAACCCACGGGTTGGCGCTCGTCATGCTGCTGCCGCTGCTGACCCAGGTAGATGCAAAAACTGAACCGCTGGTTCCTGCGCCGTCGCCAGTCAACCAATCCCCCATCGGGATAGTCACCAACTCATGGCTAGCCGCACCGTAGAAATCATCCTGACCTTCCACATCAGAGACGCTGTTGAGGA
>CAYUBC010000599.1:0-2529 GCA_964442885.1 uncultured bacterium
TTACAACCACAACCCTTGCAGAATAAGCCCTACCACGCCCGCCCCAGCCAACCAACCAGGGGCTGTAGCCCCTGATTCTTCGGCCATACGCGACTCATTGATGACAGCCCCTAGGGCAATCCGAGAAAGTTTTTCGCAGGTATAAGAAGCTACCTTCGCAAGGATCTGGGTAGGCAGCAACATTGGTGTGTTACCAGTAATCACCTTTGGTTTTGCCGCCAATGCCCATCCCCCAAATTGTGATCGACACAAATGTCGTTGTTGCTGGGCTACGCTCTAGAAACGGGAGTGCTTTTCAATACTAGGTTCTTTCGGTCTGGATGCCCATTTTTACGGGCATCCAGACGTTAATCGATACAGTTGCGAATAACCCGGGCTAAGGCTGGGCGCTTAGTGGGTGATGCGCCCGCTGAGTTGACCTTCTAACTGTTGAGTAGACTGGGCGGCAATGGTTTCGTAAAGGCTGGTCAACAGGGCCGGGGAAAGCATGGCCGCCAGTTTGGCCTGGATATCCGGGGCGATGGCGGCTTCGTCGGCGCGGCCAGGGTTTCCTGTGCGCACGGTGTTGCTGCCTGCCCCGCCATCCAGGCTGTTGCTGCCCAGACCGCCAAAGAGGAAGTCATTGTCCTCCTGGCCGAACAGGGCATCGTTGGCGTTGAGGCCAAACAGCACATCGTTGCCCGTGCCGCCGTAGAGAGCGTCCTGACTCAGTTCCGTGGAACCCACCCCGACCTGGCGGTAGATGAACTGCACCCGCCGGGGCAGGGCATGGGTGAGGTTGTGGTCGGAGACGCGCAAATCCAGAATGCCATGCTGGAGGGGCACGCCCAGATTCAAGCCCCCGGCAATAAAGGGCAGCACCATTGTGGCGTTGTCGCCCAGCATCAGGTCATTGCCGTCGATGCCGTTCATCTGGTCGTTGCCGGCCCGCAGACTGTTGGCCTGGTTTTCCTGGTTGAAGTCGATGCCGTAGGTGTTGTTGTGCAGGTCGCGGATGTAGGCTTGCAAATCACTGAGCAGGAGATCCAAACTCTGCTGCAACTGCACACCCTGCTCCGCCGTTTGGGGAGCCTGATTGACAATTGGTGCCAGGGTCATGGCGTAGTCGCCAGTCATTAAATCCTGCCCGGTGCCGCCCGTAACGGTGTCATTGCCCAGGTTGAGGTTGTAGTTGCGCAGGGGCTGGGTGCGGTTGCTGAGCTGGTCGCCAAAGCCGTATTGCCAGAAACTGTTGCGCACGTAGGGCAACTGCCCCAGGATGGGCGTAAAGACGTAGTTATCGTCACCAATAATGGTGTTGCTACCGCCGTTGCCGCCGATGGTGTCGGTGCCGACATTGAAGGTGTGGGGTTGGTAGCCCGTGCCCGTTACCGGCAGGCTCTGGCGCAGACCATTCACTGCCGTGCCGTAGCTGGTTAACCCCTGCCGCAACTGGCTCACCAGGGTAGCGAGGTCGCCCGTCGCCGCCGGAGCCTCAACCCGGTAAGGCCCCTGGATCACCTGGTTATCCCCCACGATGTAGTCATCGCCGTCGCCGCCGTTAATGGCATCGGCACCGATGGCGTAGGTTTGGGTAGCCGGACGGTAGTGGTAATCGCGCTGGAGTTCCAGATCTTGCAGGTAGATGCTGAGCTGTTGGCCATCGCGGATGAGCCGATCAATCTCCAGGTCGAGCGCCGCATTGCCGGTGCGGAGTGGAGTCACCTGGGTGGTGTTGTCGCCAATCAGGGTGTCGCGCCCGCTGCCGCCGTTGAGGGTATCGTTGCCGGGCAGCAGGTGTCGGTGCCCAGCCAGGGTGGGGATAATCGTCGCCAGCGGGGTGAGGCGGAGTCCATCCTTCTGCACCAGGTTGCCGAGGCCAGGGATGGGAGAATTATCCGGGCTCAAGCTGGGGCTGAGGCCCACCGTTGGCAGTAGCCCCTGCACCAGGGAGGGCAGCACTTCTAGATGGGGCACCACCACCTGCCCAAAGGCCGCCAGGGCCAGGGAGGTAGCTGGATTGGCCTGAATGAGATGCAAGCCCTGCTGCACCACCGGGCGCTGGGTATTAAAGGAGGCCAGATTACGGCTGTGGTCGCCAATCATCAGGTTATCGCCAGCGATGTCCTGGATCAAGTCGTGGCCAGCGTTGCCCTCGATGTAGTCATTGCCGGTGCCGCCCAGAATGCTATCGTTGCCGCCCTGGCCAAAGAGTTGGTTATGGCCAGCGTCGCCATAGATGACATCGTTGCCTTCAGCCAGGAGGGTGATGAGTTGCAGGCTGGCTGGGGCACCGGCAGCGCCAGTCATCAGTAGCACATCGGCACTCAGGGCCAGTTCAGGCAGCACTGGGCCAAGGGGCAGAGTAGAGGTCACCGTGCCTACTGGGGTAAGGATGACATCTCGATGCCAACTGCCATCGGCCCGCAGACGCGGCGTGCCATCGGCATTGTAGGCCCGGACAACCACGCCAACATCGCCCAGAACGGTATCCTGACCGCCCCCGGCCCGCAGGGTGTCGTTCCCCAGGCCGCCATGCAGTTCATCATC
>CAYUBC010000600.1:0-2526 GCA_964442885.1 uncultured bacterium
CACCCTCACCGCCGTGCAGCAGTTGATCCGCCAGCAAGCCGCCGTAACCCAGGACGCTTAAGCCATGACCTCCCCGACCCTTCTGGCTCTGGATTTCGATGGCGTAGTCTGCGACGGGCTGCTGGAGTATTTTCAAACCGCATGGAAGGCCTACCTGGAGGTGTTTCAGCCAGAGTCCTCAGCCCCTCCCGCCGATTTGGCTGAGCGCTTTTACCCCCTGCGCCCGGTGGTAGAGTCGGGCTGGGAAATGCCCCTGGTGCTCTATGGGTTAATTACCGGCGTGCCTGATGGGGAGATTTTGACCCACTGGCCCGACCTAGTGCCCAAACTCCTGACCCAGGTCGGGGTAGAGTCGGCCACTCTGGCCCAGGCCGTGGATGGGGTGCGGGATGGCTGGATTCAAGCCAATGTGGACGACTGGCTCAGCTATCATCGCTTTTATCCAGGAGTCCTGCCTCGCATCCTGCAGGCGGTCAATGAGGGCGTAGAGCTCATCATCATTTCCACCAAAGAGGGGCGGTTTATTAAGCAATTGCTGGCCCAGCAGGGGCTTGACCTGCCTGCTGAGCGCATTTTGGGCAAGGAAATTAAACAGCCCAAGTACGACACCCTGCGGCAGCTCAAGGCGGCCCACGCCAACCCAATCATCTGGTTTGTGGAAGATCGGCTTAAAGCCCTGCAAGCCGTCCAGCACCAGCCTGATTTAGCGGATGTGCAGTTGTTTCTGGCCGACTGGGGCTACAATACCGCCGCCGATCGAGCCCTGGCGGCGCAGAGTGATCGCATCTCTTGCCTTACCCTCGATCGGTTTGCGGCTTCCTTTGGGCAGTGGCGGCCTGGGTAACACTTGTATAAAATAACGCTATATGCTAATTAAGAGGACTTTTTTGCCGACCTAGTTCATTCGACCTAGGTGGACTATAAGCCCGGTATTAAAAGTCATCGACAAAATCCGGAAGATTTCTGAAAAGTTCATAAAACCTTGACCTTAATTCAGTAGGCTTTAAAGTATTCGTGTAAAAACTGTGTGAATCGTCCGGATAGTCACCTAAATTTTAGAATTGGGGAGTAGCTGTATCACAATGGGTGTTTGCGTGAATGCCCCTAAATCGGTGCAGTTGCTGGGTATCTAACAGTATCAGCTGGGTATCTACTGAAATGACGGCGTCACCAATCGGTCTAAGCGGCATTGAGTCGTTTTGCCGTCTTTCCACGGAATGCTTGCGTTAAATGGTTATCCAACGGCGGGGATAGGTTCTGTCCATCCTTCGCCCTGATTCAAACACTGGAATAGTTTAACTATGTTTATTCCCCCAACCAAAGGCGATGGTAGCAGGCTACCGCTGGTGGAAGATTTGACCCCAGAGTTGGTTCCCACCACTGAGAGCCAGGTGTCTGCGGTGCTGTTGGCCTTCCCTGGCTTGGTTCTCAACACCGTTGGCTTCGTTCCACCCACCAAGGGTGATGAACTTCTGGTAGCTATTGCTAATCCCATCGAAGGCAACGACGATAAAGACTTTCTAGCTGGCACTGAGGGCAATGACCGCATTGAAGCCCACGGCGGTAACGACTTTGTGATTGCCTACGGCGGCGATGACCTGGTCTTTGGCGGCGGCGGCAATGATGTGCTATTCGGCAGCGAGGGCAACGATACCCTTAATGGCGGCCCCGGCAACGATAGCCTCGACGGTGGCCCCGGTAACGATATTTTGGATGGCGGCCCCGGCAACGATACCCTCTACGGCGGCGCTGGGCTGAATTTGCTAACCGGCGGCAGAGGGCGCGATACGTTCCGCCTTGGTGCCCTGGCTGGGGATGAATTGTTGGAGTATCCCGGTCTTGGCCCCGTAGCCGATGGGTTCAGCGTAGTTACCGATTTCAACCCCAACCAGGGCGATACGCTGAACTTTAGCCTGGTGACCAGGCGCGAAGCCTTCACCAGTCTGGCGACTCCAGAGGCACTAGCTCAGTACATCACCTTCCAGCAGGTGGGGGCTGATACCCACGTGCTAATTACCACCCCCCAGGGGAGAACCACCCTGGAGGCTGTGCTGCTGGATGTAGCCGCCAATAGCCTCGGCTCCGATGTGCTGAAATTTATTCCGCCGGTAGGGCCACCGGTAGTTTGACGGTTTAGGCCTGACGGTTTAACGCTACAATTTAGGGTCTAGGTATCGGGTATCGGGTTCGTAAGGGAACCTGATACCCGATAGCTTTAGAGCGCTACGCTAACTGAAACGCCGCCCCTAAGCCCACCCCAATTTCTGCGGGGGAGAGTTTGCCATCGTGGTCGGAATCGAGGGCGTCGAAGACCGCATCGGTGCCCATCCACTCTTCGCGGGTGATGAAGCCGTCGCCATCCAGGTCGTAGGCTTTGAACAGGTCATCGCGGGCGTGGGTGACCATGATTTCACCCTGGGTGAGCTGGGCCAGGCGGGTAGCCAGGAAGTCTTCCAGGGTCTCCAGAGCTTTGCTAAAGCCTTTGATGCCTTCATCCAGCTTTTCGCTGGCCATGCGGTCGGCGGC
>CAYUBC010000601.1:0-2520 GCA_964442885.1 uncultured bacterium
TTTTGGATCCTCTGAATCTACGCCGCTGGGCCAGGTAAGCCCCACTCTAAAATCGCCACTCTAAAATCCAAAATCCTCGCTGGGCCAGGCAATCCCCACTCTAAAATCGCCACTCTAAAATCCAAAATCCCTAATACGCGCCTTTGCCGCGCAGCACAATGCCTAGGGTTTCGGTCAAAATTTCCAGATCGAGATTAAGGGACCAGTTGTCGATGTAGTGGAGGTCTAGCCGAGCGACATCGTCGAAGGTGTCGATGTCGGAGCGGCCAGAAATCTGCCAGAGGCCCGTTACGCCGGGCAGCACTTGGTGACGAATATTGTGCCAGCCGTCAAATTTGGCGACGTCGCGCACGGGCAGGGGGCGCGGCCCGACCAGGCTCATTTGGCCGCAGAGGACGTTAAACAGTTGGGGTAGTTCGTCCAGGCTGGTGCGGCGTAAAAGGGAACCAACGCGAGTAATGCGGGGATCGTGCCTGACTTTGAAGAGAATGCCATCGGCGGTTTCGTTATGCTGCTCCAGTTGAGCCTGTTGATGGGGGGCATCGCTGGTCATGGTGCGAAACTTCCACACCAGAAAGGGGATGCCGTGTAAGCCCACCCGCTGTTGGCGGAAAAATACCGGCCCAGGGGAATCTAGCCGAATGGCCACCGCCACCCCAACCAGCAGCGGAGCTAGTACAACTACACCGATTGCCGCGCCCAGATAGTCCAGCCAGCGCTTGATGCGATAGTCCCACCCTCCCATCAGTGGAGCATCGAGCCGGAGAGTGGGCAAACCGGCCACGGTTTCGGGGGTGCCGCGTCGGTAGAGCATATCGCGGCTGGTGGGTAGTAGCTGCATGGAAATGCCTGCCCGCCGTAGTTTCCAAAACAGTTCTGAGGCCAGGTCAGCCGAGGGAATGCTCTCGGCCAGCACCAGAGTAGCTTTGGAGGCCAGAATTGCCTGATAGGTGGAGGAGGAGTTGGCGGTAGTGGCCAGAGCGGCCCCAATCACCGGAATTTGCGCCCGTTGGGCCAGAATATCCGCCAACCGCTTGAGCCGATGGGCCGGGGCAATGAGAAACACCGTGGTAGTGGCATGGGCTTTTTCCAGGGGCCGCAGCATTAGCGTCACCCCCAACCGAGAGGCAATTAGTAGACCAACGCTGCTGAGCCAGGCAGAAAAGAAGAGCGATCGCGGTAAATCTAGCTTCGGATCGTAAAAGTACATCACCACCAGCGAAGTCAGATAGACCAGGCTAACAAGCTTACCGGCCTGTAGATAGTTTTTGACCTGATGAGCTGAACCATAGAGCCCGGCACAGGCAAACAGGCCAACGCTACACCCCACCATCACCCAAAAGGGGCTGGGCAGGCCTAGCCAAGTCCACCACACCAACTGGGTCGGAATGGGAGAGAAAAACTGATTTAACGACCGCGCAATATGCCACGACACGCCCAGCGCCGTCACATCGCTCAGTAACAGCACCAATCCCCGCTGTCCTGGCCAACTGAGCAGGTCGCGCCAGCGCAGGCGACGGGGAGCACGAATATCCTGATGGGGGCGTGGCTTAATCAAAGCCGGAGCAGCACGGTGACAGTCCATACCAGACAGTCCATAAACTAGGGTCGATGGGCGATCGCAAAGCGTCCTGGTTAGTATTCCGCAATTTTGCGGAGAAACTATCAGGCCGGGGTTTGGCGTTCAGGGGGCGGGGTCTGGTTTGCGGTTGTTTCAATGCCCTACCCGACTGGGCAGCGGTAAGATCTACCCAAACGCCAGGTGCTGACGGCCTGGCCGCCATAGACACTAACCCCTTTGCCATGAGCCAAAATCAATGGACTTCCGCTAGCCACGCCCTGACCTACCTGGAAAGGGCTGATTCTATTCCCCATCGTACCGAGGGGGAGGCGGTGCTGCTTGACCATGTGCCAATTCAAGCCCGCCGCATTTTGGATTTGGGGACGGGCAACGGTCGCCTGCTGGAACTCTTGAAGATCGATCGACCTCAGGCAGAGTATTGGGCTGTGGATTTCTCTCCCACGATGCTGGCGGCGGTGCGTGAACGCTTCGCTGCCGATGCTCAAGTAACGGTAGTGGAGCATGACCTGTCACAACCGCTGCCCAACTTAGGGGGCTTTGATGTGGTTGTGTCCAGTTTTGCTATCCACCATCTCAACCACGACCGCAAACAGGCGCTCTATGGGGAAATTTACCACGCCCTGGAACCCGGTGGCCTATTCTGCAATTTAGAGCATGTCGCCTCACCCACGCAACGCCTGCACCATCAATTCCTTGCCGCCATTGGCTACACGCCAGACCAGGAGGATGTTTCTAACCAATTGCTGGATGTGGAAACTCAGTTGAGCTGGCTGCGCGGGCTGGGCTTTGAGGATGTGGACTGCTACTGGAAGTGGCTGGAAATGGCGCTGCTGATTGGCGTTAAGCCGGTGACCTAGCTAATCGGCGTCAAGCCGGTGACCTGGAGGAATCTTGAAAAACCCGTGACGAGCTTGTCCGCTATCCTGGATAATGGGAAG
>CAYUBC010000602.1:0-308 GCA_964442885.1 uncultured bacterium
CCCTGACGCGGTGGTTCTGTCTCCACGCCAATCTCCACGCCAACCAGACTCCGTCGGCTTACCCCAGGGTACAACTCTAGCGGTACAACCCCAGCCCCAGCGGGTGAGGCTGCAAATGCCCACCGAAATTAAGGAGCGCTATTTAGAAATTCGAGAGGTGGGCACTAATGCGGTGATTACGGTGGTAGAAATCCTTTCTCCCAAAAACAAACGTCAAGGCCCAGGCCGCAGTGTCTATGAAGAAAAGCGGCAGCGGGTTTTGGGCAGCCAGTCTCATTGGGTTGAAATTGATTTGCTGCGGGCGGAGG
>CAYUBC010000602.1:318-2516 GCA_964442885.1 uncultured bacterium
ATCTCTGCCCATCGTAGATGCGGTGCCCCTGGCCGACTACCGTATCCTGGTCAGTCGGGCCGAGCAGCGACCCCAGGCCGATCTTTACCGGGTCACTGTCCGCGAACCGCTGCCGAAATTTCCCCTGCCGCTAAAAGCGCCGGATGAAGAGGTTTTAGTAGACCTGCCCACCATTTTTGCAGGCGTTTACGACCGCGCCAGCTACGATCTGCGCATTGACTACACCCAGCCCGCACCACCGCCTCCCTTTTCCGAGGGTGATCACGCCTGGATTACGGCGCTACTGGCGGAACCCACCGTAGAGGGCACCTAACGGTTTCCAATTAATCGCGGTGGCCTAAAGTGTGGCTCATCCCAAGGGCTGCGATGGGCACAAAAAAGCCCTGCCGTACCCCCCATGATGAGGTTGCGCGGCAGGGCGGAGCCCGTCATTGCCCCGTGGAGAGCCTAGAGGTCGAACTTCAGACCACCCACCACGGTTGGGCCGTTTTGACCATTGAACAGTTGCTCAACCCGAACGTAGACCCCAGGGCCGAGGGCGCGCCCGGTGCCTACGGTTTGGGGAATGCGATGGCCAGCCTCATCGTAGACAAACTCGTAGTTCACGACTTGGATGGACTGGCCAGAGGCATCGGCAACCATGGCGTAGACGGGGTTGCCCTGCTGATCCAGCAAAGGCCGGGTTTGGTAAATGGGCGTGGGATTGCCCGCCAGGTCAAAGCCGTAGGCTGGGCGCTGCTCTTCCCCAAAGGGGTTGAACACGGCCTCGGCCCGCAGGCCGGTATCACCGCTGTTGTGGCTTTGGCCAAGGACGATGCCGCGCAGGAACGCCTCTACCCGGAGGGTGTTGGCCGCCGGAGTCCAGGGGGTGTTGCCCAGGTTGAGCACGCCGCCAAAGGCCAGTTCGCCCAGCACCGGAGAAACGTTAGGATAGCTGTCTGTGGCGGTGGTGACCTGGCGCTGAACCGGCAGGGCATCCCCTAATACCAGCTCCTGACCTGGTAAGGGAGTCACGGTGGAGCTGACCAGATACTCGGCCCCATGCAGAATGCTGGTATTAGCGACGGTGGGGCCTTCTAGCAGCTCAACTTGACTGGAGGTTTCAACCGGGTTGAGCTGTAGGTTGAGGTTGCTCAGCAGGCCATTGGCGTCGATGTTAAAGCTGGCGGTGCCGGTTTGACGGGTGGTTTCGGTGGTGCGGGTAATTAGCTCGGTGGTTTGGGTATCAACCTGGGTGCGGGGGGTGGCAAACAGGCTGACCCGGGTTTGGCGATACAGTCCATCCAGCTCGCTTTGCAGAGTGGTGATGGTGGTGGTCAGGGTATCTTCCTGGTTGCCCAGCCCCAGGGACAGCGCCCCCCGCACATACAGCCCACCGGCCACAGAGGTCGTAAAATAGCCCATTTGCCCAACTTCACCGGGAATCACCTGGTCGGGGGTAGACAGCCGGGTGCCGACGCGGGCATCCACATCTGCCGGGTTAGTGACGCTATAGGTAGCCACCAGCTCGCCACCGGGCGTGTAGCGATAGAACCCCTGCACCCCGTTGAAATTAGCGGCCACCGCGTTCTGGCCCGCCAGGGTATCTTCCACGGCGTAGACCTCAGCCCCTTCCAGGTAGAAGTTGTCGGGGTGCTGGGCGGCAGAAATCACCAGGAAGTTGCCGTCAGCCGTGCGGTAGGCACCGGATGGGTTATTAGTAACCAGGCCATAGCGCTGACCGAGCTGCAAATCCTGACCAGCCTGCTGAGGCACCAGCGCGTAGATTACTCGGCGGGCTTCTCCGGCGGCCAGGGTAACCGGCTGGCTGGCGTGGCCCTGACGAGTCCACTGGGGCACAAACTCGGCGCTGCCGTCGGTTTTTTCAATAATTAAGCCGCCCACGTTGTGGGTGTAGGCAGCCTGACCGGGGCCAACCAGGCTGGCGTCAAGGGGCGCAATGGTGACAGCCTTATCCTCTGGTAGCTCAAAGATGCCGTTGACCGCAGACAGCCGCTCACCGGGAATGACCTGGTCGGGGGTAGCGGGCACGTAGCCTACCAGTCGGGTGTTGTGGATTACCCCGGTGGGCTGCACCAAACGAGGGCCATCGGGGTCGGCGCTGACTACCCGGTTGCCAAACATATCCACGGCATCCCGGTGGGTGGGGTGCAGAAATTGGGTGACGCCGACGGTGCCCGTTAGCCCGGCCTGGTTGG
>CAYUBC010000603.1:0-1323 GCA_964442885.1 uncultured bacterium
AGAGAGAAAGGGTTACAGAGTCCTCGGGGCACAACTCAGAACTCGAAAACCAATATTGTTGTTGGTTTCGCGCGGATTGTAGTTGTTGCGAGAGGCAGAGCGGCAATTCCTCGGATTGTTGATCCAAGAACCGCCGCGTTTGCTGGCCTGTCCCACTCCTCAACATAGCGCTAAAACTCCATATCTGGTGTGTAGAAGAAACTCCTTTTCAGGCACAGTGGCTCTGGTGGGGGATGGAATACTAACTGGTCAAAGATTTGGCGGCGCAGGGCCTGGGTATCGCCGTGGAGCAGGTGGGCCTCCCAACTGCGAAGCCGTTGCACCAAATCAGCCAAAGAAAGTTCGCCTTTGGAAAAGTTAGCTTGCAGATAGCGGCAGCGGTGGCGGGCGCGACGCAGGTTGT
Source organism: uncultured bacterium (assembly GCA_964442885.1). Taxonomy (GTDB): domain Bacteria; phylum Cyanobacteriota; class Cyanobacteriia; order Phormidesmidales; family Phormidesmidaceae; genus Nodosilinea. The sequence goes on from CAYUBC010000603.1 coordinate 404, forward strand.
CGTTGCGGACGCGAATGCGATCAGGCAATACCCGAAATCCCACAAAGTTGGCACCAAAGCGGGTTTCAAACAGTTGGCTTTTAATGGGGTGAAGGCGCAGGCGCAGGGTTGCCAGGTAGGCTTCAATCGCTTGCCGAGCTTCTACTAAAAAGCCCCGGTCATCGCCAAACAGGGCAAAGTCATCCACATAGCGGAGGTAGCAACGGGCTTTGAGGTCTTCTTTGACAAAGTGGTCAAACCTGTTGAGGTAGAGGTTGGCAAAGAACTGGCTGGTGAGGTTGCCAATGGGTAACCCCCGCCTGCGCTGGATGGGCGTGAGCAGATCATCCCCTGGAAAATAGTCCATATCGTTACTCTGGGGATTGCTTCCATCGATGATGGTATCGATCAGCCAGAGGGTGTCCGGGCATTTAATCTTGCGTCGCAGGGTGGCTTTGAGAATGGCGTGATCGATGCTGGGAAAGTACTTACGCACGTCACACTGGAGCACGTAACGGTGGCTACGAGCAAAGTGCACAAAGCGCTTGAGGGCACGGTGGGTGCCGTAGCCGATGCGGTTGGCGTAGGTATCGGCGATTAGGGTTCGCTCCAGCGGTGGCACAATGACATTGCAAAGGGCATGGTGCACCACCCGATCTCGATAGGGTGCCGCAGAAATCATTCGGGGTTTGGGGTCTTGGATTTTGAAGGTGCGGTAGCCGCCAGGCCGATAGGTCTTTTGGGTTAGTTCGGTTTGCAGGCGCAGAAGTTCTTGATCGAGATTATGGTTAAAGGCCAACACATTGGGCCGAAAGCGCTTACCCCGCTGGGCCTGGTAGGCGGCCTGGAGCAGGTTTTCAAAGGCAATGATGTCGGGCCAGAGGTTGGCGTAGCGTTTCATGGAGGGGGGAGATCAGGAGAGCGGGAGGCAGGGGGTAGGT
>CAYUBC010000603.1:1333-2511 GCA_964442885.1 uncultured bacterium
CCAGCTTCCTTTTGTTGCTTAATCCAGCCGCCGAGTTCAATGCCAATGCCGTTAATCTGTTGACCCACGTAGGCGTAGCGTTTGGCAGAAAGCAGTTCAAAGTCGAGTAGTAGACGGGTTTGGTGGCGCAAAATTTCGAGTTGCAGGTTGAGGTCGTAGAGTTTGGACAATTTGTCGCGGCTATAGCGGGCTTTGATCAAGCCTTCCAGCAGGTCGTAGAGCTGGGTAACGATGCGATCACTAAGGGTGAATTTATAGTCTCTGGGGAGTCGGTTGAGAATGGGAACGTACCACTTAATCAGGTCGTGGGTTTTTTGGATGATGGGGAGGTCGTTCATAAATGGGGGGGGAGGAGGGCAGAATACAGGAGATCAGGATACAGGAGATCAGGAGTGGGAAACCGTCTGGCATTTCGTGTAAATCTCAGCTTTGAGCACTAGAAATCTAAGGTTTCGCCCTGGTCAACCCCAATTCCCTGATCTCCCCGATCTCCTTCCTCCCCCAAAAAATTTTGAGGCGCTTCGCGCCAAAAAGAGTAAGAGGGTAAAAGAGAGAAAGGGTTACAGAGTCCTCGGGGCACAACTCAGAACTCGAAAACCAATAACGTCGTTGGTTCCGCGCGGATCGTAGTAGAAGCGAAAGGCAGAGCGGCAAAGCCTCGGATAGGAGCTCCAAGAACCGCCGCGTACTATCCTTGCTTCGTCTTCATCCTCGCTCAACCAGGCACTACCATCGGTCGGGGCTCCTTCGTAATTGCTATGCCAGTGATCCTCGCACCACTCCCACACGTTGCCGTGCATGTCGCTCAGGCCAAAGGCGTTGGCCAGGCCAAAGTGGTCTACAACCGTCGTTTCTTTTCGATACTCGCCTTTGGGGCCATCAGCATAGGTGTAGTTGCCATTGTAGTTAGCCACCTCGGTGGTCAAGGTGCGGCCAAAGGAAAAGGGTGTGGTGGTACCGGCCCGGCAGGCATAATCCCACTCGGCTTCGGTGGGTAGGCGGTAGGTTCGGCCTGTGTGGGCTGAAAGGCGGGCGCAAAACTCCACCGCATCGTACCAACTGACTCGCTCTACGGGGCGGTTGTCGCCCTTGAACCTGGAGGGGTCAGGATTTAGCTCTCGTTCGACCTGAGGAAACCCGGCTACCACGCGCCACTGGGCCTGGGTAATGGGGTAGCG
>CAYUBC010000604.1:0-2497 GCA_964442885.1 uncultured bacterium
TGAATGGGACGACGTTTATTGAATTTGTCGAGGCATTGATTGAATTCGTCAAGGCATTGATTGATTTCATCGTCCCATTCATAAGTAACGTTTAAGCAAAATAAATGATCACTAAAGCATTTATTATGAATGGGACGACGTTTATTGAATTTGTCGAGGCATTGATTGAATTCGTCAAGGCGTTTATTGATTTCATCGCCCCATTCATAGGTAATGCTTAAGCGAAATCAATAATCGTCAAGATGTTCCTTATGAATGGCCGCTTTTTTAGGGAATTCGCCTGCTTTTTTGCCATCAACGCCCGCCTTTTTGGCTGCAATGCCCGGTTCAATTGGGCTCGACCCTGCACAACTACCGAAGCCGTTGATTACAAAAGTACTTCGCTCATCCCGCAGGATTATCAGTCTCAGGGCAAGAGTGCCTGTGCCATCTTGAAAGGGTTCAGCTCAGGAGGGCATCCCATGCCACGTCAAAAACGCAGTTCCACCGCCTTAGAAAAAGCCGAGCGCCGCGCCGCCGCGCTCAAGTCCATTAACCCCAGTCTCAATCTGGGGGCTGGTCTCACCCTCGATCGCTACCAGTTGGAAATTGACCAGTTGCGGGCTCAGATTAACACCTACAACGAATCTCTCTCCTTTGTGGATCGCGCCCTCAGCACCGTGCGCGATACGGAAAAACAGATCAGCACCCTTTCCGAGCGAATGCTGATTGCGGTGGCCGCCCGCTACGGCAAGGATAGCTACGAGTACGAAATGGCTGGCGGTGTTCGCAAGAGCGAGCGCAAGCGCCCCACCCGCCGCACCACCAAGGCGGCCTAGCCCCCCCTCGGATGACTCAACCCCCCCCCGGTAGGCCAAACCTACCGGGGGGTTATCTTTTGGGCACCTTGCCAGGGTCGGGGGGCCATCATGATTCCCCTGCTGGCCTTTGCTTAGAGATAGGACTTTGGCGGCGGTCTGCGGAGCCGTCTAGAGCGCCGGTACAGAAACCCAGATTCTCAGGTGAGCCCTACTCCAGGCGGCCCGACCTACAAAATCGATGGCTTCCAAAAGGAGCCGCTAGCATCCAATGGGCGGCGTCACCCAAGCACATCATTCCGTTGGGTCCAGGGCGGCGGAACGGCCCTGGTCGAGGGGGACCGGGGGAAATCGAAATTCCCCCGGCAACAGTCCTGGGGTGACCAGAACACACTAGAGCGGGTTGTGGAAACCCTAGGCCACGGGTGGAAAAGCGCCCAACCCCTCCAAAGCTTTAGCGAAGAAACGACTGATTTGGAAATACTGTACCGGCGTTCTAGTGGCCCGTGTTGAGCCAGGCATCCAGCCACCGCATGATTTTCATCCTTGGCCCTTGGCCCCATTCTCAATCGTTGGTTTGAAAGCTCAAGCATTGGCCAGGGCAGAACCCCTGCCGCTGGCTACCCTTTCAAGGTTTCCGAGGGCCGCTCCCCAAACAGGGCTTTATAGTCTCTGGCAAAGTGCCCCCCACTCCAAAAGCCAAATTGGGTGGCCACATCCTCCACCCGGGTATTGACGGGGTCAGCCGTTAGCAGGGCTTTGCGCACCGCATGGAGGCGTAGCCCTTTGAGGTAGGCCATGGGGCTTACCCCAAAGACATCCTTAAAGCCATAGTTGAGGGGGCGGCTGCTAGTTTTAAGGATTTGACAGAGATCCTTAAGGGTAATCGGCTGGTGCAGATGGTTGAGCATATAGTCTTCCGCCTGCTGGGCCAGTTGCACCCGAGACGTGGGGCGATCGGGCACCATATTACGCCTGAGATCCGTAGGGATAGACTCAATCAGCAGGGGCACAAAATCTTCGAGAATGAGTTTGTGCAGTTGCGGTAGTTCGAGCAATGGAGCCTGTTGCTGTACTAGGCCATGCAGGTCTCTTAAATAGGCCTGGAGGATATGGCAGGTCTCTGGACAGTGCAAATAGTTGGTGGCTAGAAAGCGATCGTTAATATCGCTCCGATCCATTACCTGGAGACAGTCTTCAAAGAAGTCTCGCTTCACCTGACAGACGGCCAGGGTAAGATTGGCCGGTAGCACCAGATTATTTTCGCGGGTACTGTCAAAACCAAAAAGAGTGTCTGAAGCAACAGCTCGATAATGAGCCACCAGATCCTTGGCGCTGGGTTGGATGATAAACGCAAAGTCTAAAAAGCCTGGAGCCTTTGGCCCCCGTATGCGTAGAGCAGCATTGGTTTTAAAGAATAAAACCTCAGCTACCCCTAAATCAACCAATAACAAATCACTTTCAAAAGAGCCTACACCGATGGGGGATAGCTCAACCCGACGGCGTTTGTTTAAAGCCGTAGATAGCTCATCTGGATCACCAAACCTACGCTTCAGCACGGTTTCGGCAGATGCCTTAGCCATTCTCTGCCCCATCCTTAATGGTTAGTGATAGCCCTTCAGGTACCTAAATCCTACCGTGGATTCGTAAGCCTTCAGAGGTTCACGAAGAATTAAGGATTTCAGCGCCGCGATGGGGGT
>CAYUBC010000605.1:0-2497 GCA_964442885.1 uncultured bacterium
AGATAGTGAGGGGGTTGCCCCTCGTTAAAATAGCTCGATGCCAGGGTAGTATTAAGCCCTCCAGTTCTTAAAACGACCTGGAGGGCTTAAAATTTTGCAGTTGTGATTTACAGCACTTCCTTGCTGCGTGAGGTACACCTTGCTGCCCAGAAATCAGGGTTTCATGACGATCAACATGCTTCATTAGCATTAAAAACGTCTAAGCCGATGGTGTGTTCCTCATGGATGCGGCGGTTAAAGACATGGCAATAGAGCTGAGCACTGAATAGCTCATCTTCTTCAGGTGTCGTTGGTGGTTTTGGACAAATCTTTCTGACTACAGAGCCTGAGCTCCTTCCTGCGGGCGAATTGGTTTGGGAAAAGAATTCTTACTGTAGAACCAGTGTTGAGTGTAGGTCTGCCTTGAGCGGCCTGCATTGGGCAATAACCTGTGTGTACCTGGAATTTACAACCATGAACAGCCAAAACGCAACTAATCGCAATCTTGATAATCATCCTGATGCTAATCCCGATCCCATCACTGGGCAGCCAGGGGCGCATCCGGTTGGCACTGGCCTAGGGGCAGCGGGAGCAGGAGCCGTAGGTGCAGCCGTGGGCGGCCTGGTAGGTGGTCCAGTCGGTGCCGTAGTGGGTGCAGCAGTCGGCGCGGTAGGTGGTGGTTTAGCGGGTAAGAGCATTGCTGAGCGAGCGGATCCCACTGTTGAAGATGCCTACTGGCGAGATCATTATCAAGATCGCCCCTATGTAGAACCCGATTACAGCTATGACGACTACGGCCCCGCCTATCGCACCGGCTACGAAGGCTATCTAACCTATTCTACTGACGGGCTCACCTATGCCGACGTTGAGCCTCGCCTGCGCGAAACCTACCAGCAGCAATACGGCGATAGCCGCCTGGGCTGGGAACAGGCCCAGTACGCTAGCCGCGATGCCTGGTATCGCCTCGATGAGATGGCGTTGGGGTATGCCGCCGAGGATGATTACTGGCGCGCCAACTACACCTCTCGGCCCTATTGGGACGGCAACTATGATTATGAGGACTATGCCCCGGCCTATCGCATGGGCTACGAGAGTTACAGCACCTACGCTGACCAGGGCATGACCTTTAGCCAGGCCGAGCCCCATCTGAGACGAGATTATGAAGAACGCTACAGAGATCGCCGTCTAAGCTGGGACAAGGCTAAATACGCCATCCAGGATGCCTGGCACCGGTTGGAATCAGCCGTCACAGGAAACGATACCCGACGGCTTTAGAGCCAGGTAAACTGGCCATCCCTGGAATCCAGAGCCAGAGTTAGCTATTCGATGGCGGCTCTGGCCTGCGCCTTGACAGGGGCCAGGACATACCAGGATGGTGCAAGGCCAGGGACTGCTTCAGGTGGGCCAGGGTAAGGATGGGTGGGTCAGTTTGCTCGGCTAGGGCAGTGGCTGTTTGGGCTACGGTCATAATTTCACCCCCGGTTAGCTGTAGTTTTGCTAAGGGAGCTGCCCAGGCTTGACCCTCTAGCGCTAGCTCTGGGGGAAGGGTCTGTTGCCAGAGGGCTTGGCGAGCCGATGCAGTGGGGGGGAGAAACTCAATTACGCCCTCTAGACTCCGCCGCCAGGACGGTTTAATGGTGTGGAGGTGGTGAGTGGTCAACACGGTGAGGCCAGGCTGAGCGTGGCGCTGGTTAAGCCACTGTTGTAGCAGCGCCGGGTCTAGGCTGGGAGATCGCCCCAGCCAGTGCTGGGCCGCTTTAATCACCAGTACACTGGGTGGCAGTTTAGCCAATGCATCCATCAATCGGTCGGTTTGATCTGGGGTGATGGCTCCCAAATCCAGCCTGGTCAGGGGTAGGTTGAGGCGGGTGGCCAGGTCGCGGGCCGCTCTGGTTTTGCCCGTGCCCGCTTTGCCGAAAAACAGAACCACCGGACTGGGCAATCCCTGCGCTTGTGTTCTGGCCATGACCGTGTCCAACTGGGCTAGGGTTGCGGCTGGCAGAACTAACCTGGAATCGTCCTGCCCAGTCTCTATTGGTAAGAACGCCTGGGTCGTTGGCATTGCCCAGGGGGTAATCTGGGTTGGGTCGGGGGCTTCGGCCAGCAGGTAGGTGGTGAGCGGCTCGGCCAACCGCAGATGGCGGCTGAGCAGCGTTGTGTCGTCGGTGCTGGCCCACTCCACCAGACCGAGATTGACCAGGCGGCTATCCGGAGCAATTAGGGGGCGAGCCTGCCGCCATTCCTGGTCGTTGCGGCAGAGCAGGCGCAGACACAAATCCACCGTGGGTAAGTCCCACTCGGACTCGTCATGCTGGTATTGCAGATAGCCATAGAGCCGCCCAAACCGCTGGTTAATTTCAGGGGCCAGGGCCATGAGAAGCACGTTTTTCTCGAAGGGGCTGAGTTGGAGCTGGTCGCGCAGCCAGGGAAGCGCCAGCACAATGCCCTGCTGCTGGCTGGCCTGGATGCGGGCTTCGATCTGCTGCGTATGGGCGATGTTGCGGCCCTGGTTGGTTTG
>CAYUBC010000606.1:0-2488 GCA_964442885.1 uncultured bacterium
CGCAGCGAAGAGCGAGCAGCCGCTAACGAGGCTGAGCATCGGGCCTTTCAGCAAATCACCCAAACGCTGCTAGCCGACATTTCTCGCATTTGGCAGCGGTTGGCCAGTTAGCCACCAGCTATGGAAGTCACACAACTCGGCCCACAGGTTAGAAGCCACGCGGTAAAGTGAACGGACGTGGGCAGAAACCTGGGAGACAACGCCTCTATGGCCGTTTGGGATAAGTCGAGATTGGGCTGGCACTATGGCTTGGTAAGCCTGCTACTGGGTGGATTGGCATACCGCACCCTGGTGGCCATCTGGCTACTGCCAGGGTTTGATGAAGCCTACTATTACCTTTACAGCCGCCACCTGAACTGGAGCTATTTTGACCATCCCCTCATGGTGGCCTGGACAACTGGCCTGGGCTGGTGGCTGACGGGGGTGATTTCGCCGCTGACAATTCGCCTGGGGGCCTTGGGGCTTTATGTCCTAAGCCTGATAGTGCTCTACCTGGTAGCCACTCGCCTTTACTCTGCGGCGGTAGGCCAGATGACCCTGGCCATTGTGACGCTAATTCCCCTCTTTGCCATTACCTTTGGCATCCTCACTTCGCCTGATAATGGCCTGATTTTGTTCTGGGGTGCCACCCTGCTGATCGCGCTGTGGGAGTTTTTCCCCCAACCACAGGCCCAAGCCGACCATCGCCCCAGGCCAGATGCCTATACTCCTACCTGGCGCTTGGCCCTGCTGGGGGTGAGTGTGGGTCTGGCCTGCTTGAGCAAGTATCACGGGTTTGTGCTGGGGTTAAGCCTGGTGCTGTTTTGTGTGACCAGTCGGCCTTACCGGAGAGCCCTGCGATCGCCCTGGGCCCTGGTTGCTCTGGGGTTGTTTTTGCTGACGCTCTTCCCACTTTTGTACTGGAATAGCCAGCATGACTGGATTTCCTTTCGTTTTCACCTCGGTATGCGGTTTGATGGGGATACCAGCAGCTCTACCTTTAGCCCAGGGCAACTGGTCGGCTACTGGTTGATTTCTAACCTCTATCTATTTCCGCTATTTGGCTTACCGCTCTGGTGGGTGGCGGTTCAGCAGAGTGGGCGACAAATTGCAGCCAGCCTATCCCCCCAGCAGAATCGACTCGCTAACCAGGACCGATATCAAGTCGCTCTGATCCTATGGCTGTCCTGGCCGATTGTGCTGCTGTTTACCCTGCTGGGAGGAAAGCAGCAGATCTTTCCGGCTTGGCCAGCACCGGGCTACTGGGGATTGGTAATTTTACTGGGAGCCCAGGCCGTAGTGTGGCAGAAGCACCGCCCTAGCTGGGTGCGGCGCTGGCTGTGGGGGTCAGGGTTATTTTTAGCGGCTTTATCCTGTGTGGCGCTGCTGCATTTACAGCTTGGCTTTTTGCAAAAGCCCAGTGCCTATGCCCCCCTAGGCGGCATCGTGCCGGTTGAGCAGGATGCTTCTACAGAACTCATCGATACCAGCCAACTACGGCAATTAATAGCCGCCGATTCTACACTACAGACCGCTCTGGCAGAGGTAGCCTTTGTCTTCACCAACGAATATTATCTGGGCGGATATCTCGACATGGCTCTGCATCCCCTCCGCGACCTGCCGGTTACAGCCTTCAGTCAGGATCCTAGAGGGTTTGCCTTCTGGTTTAACCAGGCCGACTGGCTGGGCCAAGATGCGCTGTTTATGACCCTAGAGCGCTTCGTCGAAACTCCAGCCATCCTAGACCAGTACCGTCCCCTTTTTGAGAGTCTGGAACCCTTCACCACCCTGGCTCTGCGGCGCGGTGGCGAAGTGGTGGAAACAGTCCACGTTTTTCGTGCCCACGGTTTCCGAGCAACCTACCGCTATCCCTACGGCTCATAGCAGCCAGCTACCGCTCGCTTGCGTCCCCACCCATCCTGTCTACAAAACCTTCCCTCTTCTTTCTTCCCTCTTCTTTTTTCCCCTCACCTCACCCGCTGCCGCAAGCGCCACCCCGTGTAGCTCAGCAGGGCTGTTGCCCCCAGGGCATAGATAATACCGCTGGGCATACCCGAAAAGGCTAGCGCTAAGCTACCAGCCCAGAGGGTGAGAACGTAGATAAATAGAACCGTGACCCGGTGAGAAAGTCCTGCCTTGCGCAGGCGGTGGTGGAGGTGGCGATTGTCAGCAATAAAGGGCGAGTGGCCACAGCGCAAACGATCCAGAATCACCGCTGACATATCCAGAATGGGGACGGCCAGAATCAGGTATGGCAGCAGCACAGCCGCCGTGGTAACGGTCTTGACCAAGCCGATGACGCCTACTCCAGCCAGGGTAAAGCCCATAAAGTAAGCGCCACCATCCCCCATAAATATTTTGGCCGGGTTGAAGTTGTAGCGCAGGAAGGCCAACGCCCCACCTGCTAGAGCGGCTGCAATCAGCGCGGCGGCGGGCTGGTTCATAAACAAGGCCACTACTAACATAACGATAGCGGCAATGCCTGAAACCCCGGCAGCCAAGCCATCCA
>CAYUBC010000607.1:0-2488 GCA_964442885.1 uncultured bacterium
GGGGGGCTTAGAAAAGCGACCAATAATGCCATAGGCGGCTTGAAATGCCGGTTGAGCATGGGGCAATCTGCGAATCAGCGCTGCTCGATGGCCGGTGGCATCCACCACCAACCGGGCTGACAAATGCTCGCCACTACCCGTCGTCACCTGGGAATATCCCTCAACCTGGTCAATGCGCTCAGCCGTGCCCTGGTGCCAGCGCACCTGACTGGTCTCGGTTTGCGTCAACCAATGGGCCTGCAGCCGATCCTTAGCCACCAAACCATACTCCCGACGCAGCGGTAGAGTGCGATGGCGCACGTGCACAACGCAATCTTTCCAACGATGGGATAAAAACTCGGCTAAGCCTAGATCTTCTAGTTCATCAACCCAAATGCCGTAGGTGTTTGGCCAGGGGGTCGCTGGGTCGGTCAGCGATAGCCCCTGTACGGCCAGCCCCTGCTGCCCTAACGCCGCCGCCAGCGATAGCCCCGCTGGCCCAGCTCCAATCACCAACACATCCAACATTAATTGGCCTTATCCTCAGTCATATTGAGCAGCATCTGAGACCTTATCTTACAAGCAGAATGGCTGTTGTCGGGTACGGGTTTCTCTGTCTTAGCGACTGTAGTAGCCCGGCGGCTAGCCAGGTCACGGCTCCAAATCGCCCTTGGCTGCTTTTCCTGGCTGAAAAGTCGGTGTATTATCAGGGCGGTTCTAAAGGTTCACACCAAACCTATGGTTGACATCGCCTCTAGCCCCAGCACACTAGCCACCCTGGTGGGCATCATTGCCCTGGCCCTGGCTCCCCTGGCCTTTTTACTCTGGTTCTTTTACACCCGCGACAAGCTCAACCCAGAACCCCGTGGGCTGGTGCTTAAGGTGTTTGGATTGGGGCTGCTAGCGTTTATCCCTACCTTTTTAATCCGGCAGTTTTTGCCGCTGCCCTACTGGCTAATGGGTCTGTTGATGATGCCTGTGGTCAACGAGCTGGCAAAGTTTTTGGTGGTTAAGTTGGGGGTGTACAACCATCCCGAATTTGATGAGCCGGTGGATGGCATTATTTTTGCGGCGGCGGCGGGGTTAGGTTTTGCCACGCTGGATGTCGTGGGTTCCCTGCTCTATGCCTATCTCAATGTGCGCCAGATGGGTGTGCCAGGGGCTGACGTTAGTCACTCCCCGTGGCAGGCTGTCTTCAACCTGTTTGCCCTGCGTGGCCTGCTCATGGCTCCGGGTCACGCGCTCTGGTCATCCCTGTGGGGGTATGGGTTGGGGATGGCTAAATTTATGCCGACCAAGGCCTCAACCGGATTGGTTCGCAATGGTCTGGTAGCGGCTATTTTGGCCCACGCTGCCTTCAATGGCCTAACCATGGAGCCCTCCTGGTGGCTAAACCGTCTGGGGCTGGTGCTGCTGATTGGGGTGCTATGGTTTGTGGTAATGCGGTGCATTCGCTACGCGCTGGCAGTGTCCCCCTATCGTAGAGCCTAGGGCTATGGAATCAACCGTATGGATGGATGCACTTTTAGGAGGATTGGCCCTGGCGATTTTGCTGGGGGGGTTGTGGATGCTGCTGAGCGGCGTAGGCGACATGAACCGCTGAGGCTGAGGGGCGCTTCACCCAGGCGGTAGCGTAGGCTGAAAGCTTGGCAACGGCGTAGCCTAAAGCCAGTAGTAGCAGTAGCCCAGCTATCCAGAGCTGGGCCATTTGCCGCACCCACAGGAGCCCTAGCCCTAGAGCCACCAGGTCAATTGTGATGACATCCAACCGGGTGCCTGGGCCTGCTAACTGAACAGGCGGCGCTTCGCTCGGCTGGAGGCGCAGGTTAGCCCGTAGATTAAACCCCAGCAAACTGGCCAGAATTGCCAGCATCCCTACCCCCAAGTAGCCAACCGCCGCCAGGTAAAAGCCCAGGAGTTGCCCAAAAATAGTTACCCACAAAAGCCGGGAGAAAGCCGTCAATTCTTTCTGGCCAGTGAGGGTGGGACGTACCGCGGCTACCTGGTCAAGGTCAACCTTAGCCATATGAGCCTGCTCAAAGAGCATCAGCAGTAGGGCCAGAGCCAGCAACCGAGAGGGTAACGGTAGAGGTTGCAGAACCTGATCACAAAGCCCCCAAACTGCTGGAATAAAGCAACTAGCAACACCGGTAGAACGCACAGACATACACTACAGACAAACCTGATCGGAGATAGCATACCGCCCTCTGGTCTTAGTAGACTCTCAGGGCGGACACTTGACCAACCGACTTTGGGGGGATGTCTCTGCACTCAGGGTAAATCTGCGCCCAGCAATCGCGCCGCCACCGACTGTATGGCCGGTGCAAATGCCTGCAAAACTGGCGAAAGAATGACCACACTGCCCGCCGTAATGATAATTGCGCGAGAAGTGCCCAGGTTATCGCGGGTGAACTGAAAGAACCGCTCATCCCAGCGCTCCACTTCTGTCCTGAGTTCTTGGCGAAGCTGCTCTAGTTCTCCTTTCAGGTCTTGACGGCTTTGCTCTAAA
>CAYUBC010000608.1:0-2481 GCA_964442885.1 uncultured bacterium
GTATTTGACCGCACCCTCCACACCTGGCTACCGCCCCAGGGGGGACAGGCCAACTTTCAGCGCATGGTGGAACGCCTTACCCCCATTCAACCCGTGCTGGAAGAATCCGACTACCTGGCTACCGCCATCCACGCCACCCAGCAGCAGCACCGCCGCGCCCTGGTGGTGATCATCACCGACCTGGTGGACGCGACGGCCTCCGCTGAGCTACTCTCGGCCCTGGCCCGCCTGCGGCCCCGCCACCTACCCTTCTGCATTACCCTGCGCGACCCCGCTATTGATCGCCAGGCCCACCAGACCACCACGGAGGTCAGTGCGGCTTACCAGCGGGCCGTTGCTCTGGACTTACTCAGCCAGCGAGAAGCCGCTTTCGCACGCCTCAAACAGCGCGGCGTGCTGGTGCTGGATGCCCCCGCCCACCAAGTCTCAGAACCGCTGGTAGAGAGCTATCTGCGGATTAAAAGCCAGGGCAGACTGTAGGCAAGCACGATTTACTGGTAACGGCTTATCCTCCACCACCTGATTCGGATGGCCTTACAATTTCCCCATTGTTGGGCAAATTGCTACCCTCAGGAAAAGTGCTATCCACAACAATTCCTAGCAGGGCGGTTGCCGCTAAGGCCCAGGTTCCTAACAACAGAAATAGCCATAATGGCACTTGCAGCTTGGGCGGCTTATAGTGCTGTAAACGACCTGAATTTTCAATGTTAAAGCCTTGCTTCAGGGAGTCTTCTGCGTAGCTTAAATGATGAGCCTTGAAAACTTTTTCATCCTCCTCTTCATCGCGAACAATGCCATCAACGAATCTGTCAACCTTCTGCTTAAAGTATTCTGGAAGATCGGGAAAATCATCAGACATGACACACCCCCTCTGATTTGAGAGTATCTTTCACGTAGGCAACATTAGGAAATCTATTCGGGTTAAGTTCCTCTTTCGGTTGGAGCTAGAACCTCATCCCTATGTCCAATCTCATCTTAAAATGGCTTGTGGTGCAGGGCTTAGTTTGGTCTGTTTTTTTCTCAAAGTTTTACCGAATTCAACATAGTTCAACCTCAGGGTAAGTTGCTCTCGCTTAATCGGTATCAAAGGATTTACTTCAGCGGTTTCTTAAAATTGCGTTAATGCAATGCTGATAGTCTGCCGAAGACGTTATCCGCCCCTGGATGGTCAGCCATGCCTCCAATTCTGGCTTTTGCGATCGCCTTAATACCCATTCTGACCGTGTTTTTGCTGCTGGTCATGGCGCGTCGTCCTGCCAATCAGGCGATGCCTGGGGCGTTGCTGGTGACGATGGGGGTGGCCTGGTTGGTCTGGCGGGTACCCCTCCCCTACATTGGGGCCGCGCTGGTGCAGGGAGCGGTAATTGCGGCGGAAATTCTATTCATTGTGTTTGGGGCCATTTTGCTGCTCAACGTGCTGCTGGCCTCTGGAGCCCTTAGCGTCATCCGCCAGAGCTTGCTGGGTCTTTCCAGGGATCGCCGGGTACAGATGATTATTATTGCCTGGCTGTTTGGCAGCTTTATTGAGGGTGCATCGGGCTTTGGCACCCCAGCGGTGATTGGTGTCCCGCTGCTGGTGGCGGTGGGTTTCCCGGCCATGGCAGCGGTAATGGCGGCCCTAATCATCCAAAGCACCCCGTCTACTTTTGGTGCGGTAGGCACTCCCCTGGTATTCGGCATGGCGGCTGGTTTGGGCGGCAGCCCGGCAGTCAATGCAGAACTCGCTAGCCAGGGGCTTAGCCTGGGGCAGTACATTGCCCAAATTGGGGTTAGAGCTGGTCTCATCCACGGGCTGATTGGCACGTTCATCCCCCTGCTGCTGGTGATGACGATTACCCGCATGTTTGGGGGCGATCGCCCCCAAACAAAGGATCCTTACCTGTGGAAGTTTTCGCTGCTGGCGGGGTTGGCCTTCACGGTGCCCTACACCCTCACGGCCATCTTCATTGGGCCAGAGTTCCCCGCCATGATGGGGGGATTAATCGGGCTTTTGATCACGGTGATTGTGGTTAACCGAGGCTGGCTGCAACCGGAGCAACCCTGGCAATTCCCTGACGCTAGCACCTGGCCAGAGTCCTGGTTGGGCAGCGAGGTTCCCACACTGGCCTCACCACCGCCGTCGATGACGGTTCTAAAAGCCTGGTTACCCTACGTGCTGTTGGGCTTGCTGCTGGTGCTGTCGCGGCTGGACCAGTTGCCGCTGAAGGGCTGGTTGCAGAGCATTAAGCTAGAGTGGCTGGAGATTTTTGGCACCACGGTTTCCATCACCTCTATGCCGCTATACCTGCCACCGACGCTATTTCTGGTGGTGGTGGTGCTCACCTGGGGGCTGCATCGGGTTAGCGCTAAGGCCATGCAGACTGCCCTCGGCCAAACTGTGCCCCTGCTGCAAAATACGGCCCTGGCGTTGGGGGCAGCGGTGCTGATGGCGCGCGTGTTCATCAACACCGATGTGAATGGAGCCGGGCTCAAAAGTATGCC
>CAYUBC010000609.1:0-2480 GCA_964442885.1 uncultured bacterium
GAACGTCAATCCGCAGTACCGGCGGCGACTGATTGGTCTGAAAGACAGCATCAACCACTTCTAACCCGAGTTGGTCGGCAACCGGGGTGGCTAGCTCTAACACCTGAGGAATAAGGGGATGGGTCATAGGGCGGATGGAAATTTAGCCAATAAAAAAGTGGGCGGTGACCCACTTCCCAAAACATTACTGCTAAAGGAACCCAGACCCAAGAGCCTGAGCTTTATCATTCTAGCGAACCGTTACAGGAATGCGATCGGTAAAACCATACTGACAACTGCCATTGGAACCTTGAGGTAAATAAAACAGAGCGACAATGGTGAGCGTCTCACCAGCCGTTTATCTCAGAGTGAGGGTGAATAATGCCGCCGCGCCTAAGGCCGCCACGGTGCGCACATGGTTCCACAGTGTCCAATCTTTGGAGGCGGCTATAACCCCATCAAACAACAAAGCTTGTAGACAATTCTGGCCCCGACGTTGCCATCCCATTCGCCGTTGCCGACTTCTGACAGGTCAAAGCCAATAATCTGTCGCCCACTACGCACCACCTGACGCAGTAGGCAAAAAACCTCCTCCAGTTCTAGCCCGCCGGGAACAGGGGTGCCGGTGTGGGGGCAGAGTTTAGGGTCGAGCCCGTCTACATCAAAACTGACATAAACCTGCTGGGGCAGATGAGCCACCATCGCCTCACACTGGTTCAACCAGGGGATGCCTTGATAGCGCTTTTCCTTTAGCACTGGGTCGTAGTAGGTAATCACTCGTCCCTCAGAGTGGTTGATTAAAGCTACTTCATCGTGGCAAATGTCGCGGATACCGACCTGCACTAGCTGGCTCACCTGGGGCAGGCCCAACACGTTATTCATGATAGAAGCGTGGGAATAGCGAAAGCCCTGGTAGGCACAGCGCAGGTCGGCATGGGCGTCGATATGAAGGATGCCAAAATCGGCGTATCGGTCGGCCAGGGCTTGGAGATAGCCAAGGGGAACGCTGTGGTCACCGCCGATGACCCCGACGCGCTTGCCCTGGTCGAGGGCAGTGCCAGTCTGGGCATAGAGCCAGCCAGTCATTTGCTCGCAAGCGTGGTTGACTCTGTCGAGATCGGCTTGTAAAAGAGGTTGGTTGGCGATCTCTAACCCTTCCTCCGTAGCCTGAATGACGCGATTAGCCGCCTCCCGCACCTGCTGGTTCAGCGTTAGCAGGTGCTCTGGGATGGGGGGCATAAAAATTCCCTGCCGCCAACCATCAGGATTATCTAAATCGTACAAATCAAGCTGGGGAGAGGCTTCCAGCACCCGCCTTGGCCCCTGAGCTGTGCCCGTATGGTAGGACACCGTGACTTCCCAGGGGACACCAAACACAAGGATGCCAGCCGTATCGTAATCATGGGGTAGACCGTAGAGATTGCCATTCTCCAAGCCAACGCCACTGGGGTCAAAGGTGTCAACGCTAGTTTGTAAACTGGGCATAGGGAACAGACTCTACCAATAACCGAAACAGGGTAAGGAAGGCAGTAGTGTGATACTTGGTTGAAGTATTCTGCACATTAACTAGGGCATTGTATGCAAGCTATTGAATTTGAGACCAGAATTGAGAATGGGGCCATAATCATCCCACCCCAATATCAGCAAACCTTTAGCGAAGGCGTTCAGGTCAAGGTCATTGTGCTGAAACAGGAATCTCCTATCGCTGAAGAGGATGACATCATTGCTGAACTCCTTAATCATCCTTTGGAAGTCGATCACTTTATGCCCCAGTCTCGTAACGAATTTTATGATAGTTAGCTCTGTGCAGTCTAATCCTTGTTTTGTAGACTCCAATATTTGGCTTTATGCCTTTAACCGCAGGCAAGATGAAGTTAAGCACCAAGTTGCGAAACCTATTATTGGCAGCAGAAATCTTTGGGTCAGCACTCAAGTCATCAACGAGGTTTGCAAGAACTTAATCCATAAGGCCAGTTTTGATGAATTTCAGATTTCTAGGGTGATTGTCTCGTTTTATAGACGCTGCCAGGTGACTCCGCTGTCTCAAGCCATATTGCTTCAAGCTTCAGCGCTACGAGGTTCCTATCAATTTTCGTTTTGGGATAGCGTGATTGTGGCTGCGGCAATTGCTTCCAGAACCAAGATTTTTTATAGCGAAGATATGCAAAATGGTCTGGCTATTGAGAACCACCTGACTATTATCAATCCATTCTGCTAGGCCCAAGCTGTAGGGATAGCGCTAGTACAAGGTATCAATGCGCTATCCCACGCTGCTAAGGCTCCTTGAAGAAGCCAGTTTTACCCCTTCAGCATCGTCTGCACAAAGGTGGGTAAAGCAAAGGCGGCCTGGTGCATACCCACGTTGTAGTACTGCAACCCATGCGCTGTGGCAAAGGTTTCTGACACCTGGGCATCTAACCCCTGTAGGGGGTGAACTGCCCCCTTAGTGGCATAGTTAAAGCTCCACATGCCCGTGGGGTAGGTGGGAATAAACGCCAGAT
>CAYUBC010000610.1:0-2469 GCA_964442885.1 uncultured bacterium
ATGGTGATTTTTACCGGCCCTACCGGCTCAGGCAAAACCAGCACGCTTTACACCAGTCTGCAACGGGTGGCGACGGAACAGGTCAACGTGGTGACGGTGGAAGATCCTGTCGAATACGTGCTGCCGCGCATTACCCAAACCCAGGTTCACGAAGCCGCTGGCATGACCTTTGCCGCTGGTCTGCGGGCCATTTTACGCCAGGATCCTGACATCATTATGGTGGGGGAAGTACGCGACCACGAAACCGCCGAAACCGCCGTGCGTGCCGCTCTCACCGGCCACCTGGTGTTCACTACCCTGCACACTAACGATGCCATCAGCGCCATCCCCCGGCTTAAAGACATTGGCCCCGATCCCAGCCTGATTAGCGATGCCCTGCTGGGCATTGTGGCCCAGCGGCTGGTGCGCAAAGTGTGCCCTCATTGTGCAGTGCCCACCGTGCCCAGCGATCGCGACCTGCAACTGCTGGGCCTCTCTCGTCCCCAGGCCCAGGTTGACCAGTGGCGGGTTGGCCAGGGTTGCCCCAAATGCTTTAACTCTGGTTATTGGGGACGCGAAGCCGTGGTCGAACTGCTTAATGTAGACGACACCGTGCGCCACATCATCTACGAAGGCACCCATAGCCAGCTACATCGGTATCTGCACAAAATTGGGTTTGAGTCGTTTCGTCATGCGGCGATCGCTAAGGTAACTGCTGGCCTCACCACCATGTCGGAAATCCGGCGGGTACTGCCCGCCAGCGCCTTCCAGCCAGCTCCTCGACCCGCTGAGCTGGAGGCCGTCAATCTAGAACCCATGACCAATGGTGGGTTGCATGTCTTACAGGGTTAGGCGGGCGGGCCGGAGCCTATGCAACCTGCATCGAATCACAGCCTTTCTTCTCAACCACGCTCTACCAACCAAGCCTGAAACGCCTCCACACTCTCAAAATCCAGCAATGCCTCCCCCAACGCCTCCAACTGTTCCAGAGACAGACCTCCAACCTGCGCCCTAACCGCTTGAGGCAACTCTCCAAGCCGCTTCGTCAACAGTCGAGTTATGGTATGGGCCATCGCCTCTCGGCCTTCTTCTCGGCCTTCTTCCTTGATTTCTCGATAAACTTGCGTTTCCTGTAATGTGATATCTAACATGGCTTCAATTTCCCTACGACTCAATTGGTCAAAGCGGTACGCCACAATTGTTGTGATCAATTCAATTATGGCGCGACGGGCCGGGGCAGATATCTCCTGACGGGTGCGGCTCAACAAATATCGCGCTGCTTCGGGTGCCTGGTTTTCTTCCACCGTGGTCAACACCATCACCGCTACCCACGGTGGCAATTGGCGAAGCTCACCCAGCTCATCTAGATACACCCGGTGCACCTGCTCACTATCTAATAACCCTTGATAGGGATGCAGTTGGCTTTGCTCCACACTGCGGGTTGGGTAGATAATCACAATCTGCCAATTACTAAACCGCTCCCGATAGCGATAGAAATACAGCAGCGACTCCGCAAACACCCGCTCATACAGCCGCTCATCTTTTTGAAACTGCACCTCACAGAAATAGACGGTGCCTGCTTCCCCTTCTGGGGGCAAAAACACTCCATCAATTTCAAAGCGAGGTTCTTTAATCGCAACCGAATCAAACCGATAGCCCTCTGCATTAGCCGGTGCTTCAGGCAGCAACTCAAATAGCAGGGTGGGGGCCTGCTGGAAAAGTTTATAGAAGATGGAATCTCGCCGCATGACTTAGTTACCCACCGATGTCTATTAGTTTTCCTCAGATGGTGTCAGCCAAAAGTCTCGATTCAGCATGGGCTCAATTGAGCGATCGCACGGCCATTCGGCCGGAAGAGTGATTTGAGGATATTCCTTACGCACATTTTTTAGCGCGATTTGCCAGGCTTTATCAAAACTCAGTTCCCACCGACTGCTAAGGCTGGGCACTGCATCTAACAAAATTTCTAGCTCTCCTCGCTGAGTCCGAATTGTTCGCTCCCAACCGTTGTAGTCATCAGGTAAGTTCACATACTGTCGTTTTAGTAAATGTTCTAATAAAACAATCAGGCGACTAATCAGCTCCTTTCTCTGGGAAATTCCCAATGCCTCTACCTCTTCAATCAAATGCTCAATATCCAGATGGTCAAAATCTCGCGCCTTTAGTTTGGCAACAGTGTCTTCTGACCACAACAAAATATCGCGCTCATAGAGGGAGTTTGGATTCTGGGCTTGGGACATTAGAGAATCTCCTTAAAACTATGAAATAACCCCGCGATCCTACTTCGACTTAATTCTCTTTAAGGCTATTCCATTCGTTGGCCTGCTTCCTTGTGATCAATTCAATTATGGCGCGACGGGCCGGGGCAGATAGGTTCTGACGGGTGCGGCTAACCCATATTGCCCTTCGGTGCATTGCGGGTACGTTGGCGAAATTCCTGCTTTTGTGCTTGAGAGTTGCTGGGCATAGCGATTGCAACTCACCGTCCTA
>CAYUBC010000611.1:0-2457 GCA_964442885.1 uncultured bacterium
GCAGGTATAGCCAGGCGCGTAGGCCAAGGTCTACGTAGGTAGGGCCAACAACGTGGTGGCGGGTGGTGAGCAGGCGGCGCGGCTCTAACCAGCTCAGCAGCGAGGTTTTGAGGGCTGGGGAAGGTTGGGGCGTGAGGGGAGCATAGGGAGCGTTGTGCTCAGCCGGATGGGCCAAATCCGGGACGACCACTAGGCTGATGTGGGCCGGGGCGGGCTGGTTGGGGGTGGAGCTATCCAGGTTTTTGCGGGGCACGCACTGCACCCGTTTAATGGCTTCGTGACAGATTTCTGAAACCTGGGCGGCGGCAGATTGGGGCCAGTCGGCCAGAACCAGGTGGACAAAATCAGTGGGGCTGGCGGCTCGGTAACGCTGGCGCAAACTGAGGACGGTGTCCCGCAGTGCCCGCTGACGGTCGGTGAGGGCAGGAGCCAGAAGGCCAGGGGGCAACAGGGTAGACGGATCGGCGGTTAAGGAGTCTGGGGAATTGTCTGCTGGGCCGTTGAGAAGCTGCAAAAATACTTGAATAGTCTCATTGGGAACCCGGTTGGCCCGGTAAAGGGTGGTTTCGGTCAGCCAGCAGAGTAGCTCCAGCAGAATGATGCCCGTGTCGCTGGGGTTGTGGTCTGTCCAGTCGGGATACTCGATGGGGATTTGCGATCGCATCTCCGCCACCAAATCGGCGTAGGTGCGGTCGTCCAGGTTGGGTAGGGGAATCGTCATCGGTGGGAAGGCTCCTAAAGGATCAGATGCACGACATGGCTGCCAGAAAACACCAGGAAAAAACTGGCGGGAGTTTCCAGCGGTTGGTGGCGATCAAAGAGATCGACCGCCTGCCCTGCCGCATTCAGCCAGGTGCCGGACAGCGATCGCACATGGTCTACGCCAGGCACGGTTTCAAGCAGCGCAAAGAGGTCGGAGCGGCGGGGCAGGCGACCAAAGGCCCAACCTTCGCCAGCCATGCCGCCCGTGAGTGGATGCAAAAACTCGGTGATGCGGCGCAGTACGGCACTGCGAGTAGCATCGGCGGTGGCCAGGGTTTGGGGCACAATTTCCGCCGTCACCGACACCTGCACCCAGTCTGGCCCGGCCACCGTCAGGTCAACGGTGGGCAAGCAGCGGGTCAGCAGATAGTCCTTCACTCGCTCCAGCAGCGCCAGGCTAGGCACCGGCTGGGGCTCAACGCTGTGAGGCACAATTAGTACCACAATCTGCCCCGACCCCAGGTTGCTGTCATCCCGCTGAGCCATCCTCAGATGCTGGGATGTAGGTGTTTCATCAGGAGCTAACCATCGAATCGCGCGGGTTTCTCCAGCCGTGCCGACGGTAGAAAAATTAGGCGTTATTGCCCTGGCCCGCACCACATCAGGAGAAGCATCAAAGGCCAGGTCTTCAAAATCCTGGGCGGTGACGGCCAAGCCCCGGTGCCGCAATTGTTTGGGGCCGCGCTCCTGCACCTGCTGGAGGGTTTCGGCCTCGGCTCCACCGCCAGCGGCCTCCCAGTTCACCACCTGGTCGATAGAGGGAATTGTGGTCTTGAGTTGGGTAATGGCCAGGGCGGGTTGGTCGCCGTGTTCACCGCCACCCGTGCGGTAGCTAAGGCGGATATTATTGCGCCCCAGGGGAGGCACCCGCCCCCGCAGGCCATCGCCAAAGCGCACCTGGCCGGTGAGGGCATCGAGGACGTAGTGGCGATCGTTGGGGCCAGAGCCGTAGAAATCTGGCACCTGTTGCCAGGTCACCCAGGCGGCTTCGAGTTGGCCTGAGGCCTCCCGTTGAGGCACGATCGCCGTGTCTCCCCACTGTCGCTGCAGGGCCTCCTGCTCGGCCTCAGGGGGCAGAGTGGGTTCCCCAACCTGTAGCTGCTGGCCCGCCAGCACAGGGCTCTGGCTGGTAAAAAATCGCTGGTTTGGATTGCCGGTGCTGGAGCCCAACTCCTCCTCCCGTTGGGTCTGGCACTGGCTGGCCCAAACGGTATTCAACAACCACCGTTTCAGGTGGGGAGTTGTCGCCCACTGACCCTGTTCCCAGCGCACCCGCAGCCAGTAGCCCACCTGGCCAAATTCCGCTATCTCGGCCTGGTCAGGCGGGCCAATGAACTGAACCAGCCCCCGTTCGCTAAAGGTGCGCGTGCCATCTCGCACACCCAGCGGCAGCCAACCCTGGGCTGAGGCATATTCCCACACCAGATGGGCCGGTTCTAGATCCCCCTGGTGCTGGCGTTGCGCCCAGGTCATATCCTCCGGTTGGGGCAGAGCCACCTGGGCGTAGAGGGTAATGGGGCGGTTACTGAAGGGGCGGTCAAACCCCAGGTACAGGGTGGGCTGCCGATCCCCAGAGGGGATAAAGGGAGTGAACTGGCTTGCGGCTACTTCAGGCCAGGGATTGACAAAGCGGAAGTCGTTGTAGGTGCGGCAGTGTTGGATGGGCTGGTTGACGCGGCGATAGTGATAGCCCAA
>CAYUBC010000612.1:0-2454 GCA_964442885.1 uncultured bacterium
TTTGCCCAGCCTTTCGCTCTCCCCCCGGCGAAGCCCGCCCCGACTGGGAAATTTTTGCCGAGGTCGGTCGTCGCCTGGGCTTTGCTGAGCAGTTTGCCTTTACCTCCAGTGCCGAGGTGCACCGGGAGTTTGTGCAGCTCACCCAGAGCCGACCCTGCGATATGTCCGGCATCACCTATGACCGCCTGGCGGCCAGGCCGATTCAGTGGCCTTGCCCGGCCCAGGAGACACCAGCCACCGCCGCCACCAAGCACGATAAGCGGCTTTATACCGAGGGCATCTTCGCCTACCCCAATGGCCGCGCCCGATTTATGGCTTACCACGAAAAGGGGTTAGCTGAACCCGCCGATGATCGGTATCCCTTTGTGCTGACCACCGGCCGACTCTACGGCCACTGGCACACCCAAACCCGCACCGGACGCATCCCTAAAATTCAAAAAATGCATCCTCAACCCTTTCTGGAAATGCATCCCCGCGATGCTCAGCGGCTAGAGCTGCAAACCGGCGACTGGGTGGAGGTGCGCTCGGCCAGGGGGGCCGCCCGCCTGCCTCTGCTGATTACTCAAAATATTCGCCCTGGGGCTTTGTTTGTGCCCATGCACTGGGGTAGCCTCTGGGCCGAAGAGGCTGAGTGCAATGCCCTCACCCATCCCGAGCACTGCCCAATTTCTCTACAGCCAGAACTGAAGGCTTGCGCCGTGCAGGTCATCCCTTTACCGAAGCCAACGTTTCAGCAAGAGCTTGGCAAAACCACTAATGTCGCTGGTTTACCTGTAGAATCATCTAGGTTTTCTGCATTTCCTGCCTCTTAACCAAACCTAGATTCCCATGTTTAATTGGGCCAGACAACTCGCCAAGCAACTCAAGAATGACCTCTTCTTGAAGCGCTTACACCAGTTTGAGGGAACCATCTCTAAGCTCCTCTCCCTGGGGATGATTATTGTCATCCTGGCGATGGTGTTTGATTTGGCTGTCGTGTTGATCCGGTCAATCTTTACCACCAGCCCGGGAGACTTTTTAGGTCAGTCGGTGGTCGATCTGTTTGGGCTCTTTCTAAGCGTCTTAATTGCCCTGGAAATCCTGGAAAACATCACGGCCTACATTCAAAACCATGTGGTTCAGGTTGAGTTAGTGATTGCCACAGCCCTAACTGCTGTGGGTCGAAAAATTATTATTGTTGACCTCAAGGCGGTATCTGGCGCTACCCTAATTGGGCTAGCTGTGGCAATTTTAGCCTTGGCCATTAGCTACTGGATTGTACGCCTCAGCCACCGTTAGCTCTACAATGGCGGAAACCCGTCGCCAATCCTGCTGTACCGCTCCTCTGGGTGTGCAGTACACTGGGACAGAGCCAGGTTCACCATTCCCTTTGCATTCCCGCAACACAGTCCGGGTGGCAGATCATTATGCTAGACGCACTCATCGTACTTTCATTCATCCTAGCTGGGGCGGGCGTTGGGTTCTATGGTATTGACCTGCTGCCGGAGCAGATTTTATCGCAAGTTACCAACCTGGAAGGGCTGGGCACCGTAACGGCGGTCTTTGGCGGCCTCCTTGGCACGGGCATTGGTCTGGTGATGCAGACCAGCTACCGGCGGCTAGAACGGCAGGTTAAAGAACTCCCGCCGGATCGTCTGCTCACCCGTGCTGTTGGCCTGGTACTGGGGTTGTTGATTGCGAACCTGATGCTGGCTCCCTTATTTTTGCTCCCCATCCCCGCCGAGTTTGGTTTCATCAAACCGATGACGGCGGTGCTGGGTAGCGCCCTGTTTGCCGTGTCCGGCATGAATCTGGCGGATACCCACGGGCGATCGCTACTACGGTTAATTAGCCCCAGCACCCTGGAGTCTACCCTGGTGGCTGAAGGCACCCTGAAACCCTCTAAAACCAAGGTGCTTGACACCAGCTGCATCATTGACGGACGCATTGAAGGACTGATGGAAACCGGCTTTTTGGAGGGTCAACTCCTGGTTCCCCAGTTTGTTCTGCAAGAGCTTCAGCAGGTAGCGGATGCCTCCAACGACCAGAAGCGTGGCCGGGGGCGTCGGGGGCTAGACGTGCTGAATCGTATCCGCGAAGCCTACCCAAACCGGGTGTTAATCAACTCCGAAGACTACGAGGACATCCCCACTGTGGATGCCAAACTGGTGAAGCTGGCCCAAGAGCTGAGCGCCATGCTGCTCACCAACGACTACAACCTCAACAAGGTGGCCAGTTTTCAAGACGTGCAGGTGCTCAACATCAATGACCTGGCCCAGGCCATTCGGCCCTCCTATCTGCCCGGCGACGATATTGACCTGAAAATTCTCAAGGAAGGCAAAGAACCGTCCCAGGGCGTTGGCTACCTCAATGACGGCACTATGGTGGTCGTCGAAGAGGGGCGCGACTACATCGGTGAAGAATTGGAAGTAGTGGTGACGGGCTCCCTGCAAACCTCCGCCGGGCGCATGATTT
>CAYUBC010000613.1:0-1345 GCA_964442885.1 uncultured bacterium
TGGCTGCGGTGCACCACAAAATCCCCCGGCTTCATCTTGTTGGGGTCTACTTGTTTAGAGGTGGCCCGTCGCCGCTTGCGCACATACCCCGGCGTCGCCAGGTTATGCTGACCAAAGAACTCCCGATCCGTCACTACCACAATCCGGAAGGTGGGCAGCACAAACCCCTCCAACTCCGCCAGGCCGGAATACTTCACCGCTACGGGCACATGCTGGGTCTGGAGCTTGTCGATGGCGTTGTAGTCTCTGGGGTTGGGGATGTACTGAGCCGGGCAGTCGTGCTCCTGCAGCAGCGCCACCGAGCGCGAGGGCTGGGCCGACACCAGCCAGACAGAATATTTGCGATCGCACTCCTGGCGAATGGTTTCCGCTAGCTTGCCAAACTGGTGCGGAATCGCCGGTACCGGACGGCTGGCCAGGTTAAGCCCCTGGTGATTCACCTCCGTTAGCTCAGACAAAAACAGGCGCGGAAAGACCTCGGCCTCCGAGAGGGAGTCGGTGAAGGGGCGGTGGATTTTGGGGTAATTTTGAATTGTGAATTTTGAATTTTGAATTTCGGATGACTCGTCTTCATCGCTCGTAGCGTCTACCTCCTCTTCATCCTTCATCCTTCTGCCTTCATCCTTCATCCTTCTGCCTTCCTCTACCCAGTGCTCCTCCACATGCTCCAGCCAGCGATCACTATGGGCCTGGCACTGATCGACTTCATCTACAGCGAGCAGGGTATTGTCTGGCAGGTAATCTAACAACGACGCTGGTTGCGCAAAAGCCAGTCCCAGCCAGCGGCGCATTCCTTCGGGGAGAATGCCGCTGTCGAGTCCTTCCTGAGCGGCCTCGGTGAGCAGGCCGTCGAGCTGGCCCTGCTGGCGCAGGTGCTCAAGAATTACCGGGCCGTACTGGGTGGGAGTGAGGATGAGGTGGTCGATGGGGTCGAGGGAGCGCTGGGTGGCGGGGTCAAATTCCCGCATCCGCTCCAGGTCGTCGCCAAAGAGTTCCAGGCGGACAGGGAGTTCTGAGGCCACCGGGTACACATCAATGATGTCGCCCCGCTGGGCCCACTGGCCTTCGGTTTCCACCACGGGCACGCGCTCATAGCCCAGGTTGGCCAACTGTTGACCCAGAGCCTTGAAGTTGATTTCCTGGTTCAGTTGCAGGCGCAGGCAGTAGGGCTCCAGGGCAGAAACGGGCGGTAAGTGGGGTTGAAGCGCCCGTTCGGTGGTGACGATGGCAATCTTGCGGGAGGCCGAGTCCTCTCGCCGCAGGGCCAGCAAATCGGCTAATACCTGAAGTTGTCCCCAGGTCATTTCCGATTCCTGGTCAAAGGGGTCGTAGGGAGAGGCTTCGG
>CAYUBC010000613.1:1355-2453 GCA_964442885.1 uncultured bacterium
ATCCCACCCCATAGTTTCCAGTTGAATGGCCCAGCGACTGGCCTCTTCCAGGGTAGCGGTGATCACCAGGAGAGGGCGCTGCTGAGCCTGGGCCAGGGCTGAGGAGACCAGTCCTTTGGGTAGGCGAGCCACACCGTTGAGGCTCACACTGCCCTGCTGGTCAAGCTTTCCTAACAAATCGCTGGTTAGCGGAGAGCGTTGCAGAGCACGGGTAATGGAAGAGAAGGCCATAGACGCGCCAGGGGAGAAACAGATATACAGAAATACCCCTCGACTTCGCAGCCAGGGGGAACGTAAGAGCAGGACAACCAGTCTACCCTACGGTATCTATTGTAATAATGCCTGCTCTGGTTTAAGGCCCAGGAACCGATCAGTTTGTCAGGTCAGCGGGAAAGTCTTCGTTGAGCACGTCCTCTACTGTATAGGGACAGAGGGTTGGAAAGGTCAGGCTAACCATGTGCTCTGACCAGGCCACAATGTCATGCTGGTAGAGTGCCGCTAAATCCACAGCAGATAGCTCAGTTGTCATCGCAGCCTCCACAGTAAGCCTGGCCTTGGCACCAGTGTAGACAATCGGATGAAAATCTTGTAATTCGCATCCTGGTAGGCATTTTGGAGTAACGGGTTGAGCCGATTACCGATCCTGTATAACGTGGAATTCTCTTTCTGCCTTTTGCCTTCTTAATTCTGCCTTTCAGTACTACGTGTCCTCCACCTTATTGGGATAGGGAATGCCTAACTCCGCAAAGGCATCCTTGGCGCGGCGAATCAGGTCGCTGCGAAAGGCGGGTTCATTGCGAATATCCATTGGGTAGGCCCGCAGGGTAAAGTGGGTGCCCCAGGGTTGCTCGGTCATGCCCACCACCACGGGCAGCTTCAGTTGAGTAAAGCGGCTACTGTAGGCGGCCTGGGAAAGGACGTTCATGATGGTTTGCGAGTCGGCGCGATGATCCACATAGAAATCCGTCACCACCTGGGCCTCCAGGTTGCCACGGTTGAGGTTAACTACGGCTTCACTCCAGGTTTTGCTGTGGGGAATAGTGATGACGGTGTCATCAAAGGTGCGCAGGCGAATGCCCCGCAGGCCATAGCTGACAA